>JANMWH010000284.1:0-1968 GCA_031393945.1 Polaromonas sp.
TTGTGCTCAGCCAAGCGCGCCAGACACCAGCCCGACGTAAACACAAATACGAATGCGCTGGCCACGCCTGCTGCAAAACGCAGCCAGGGCCACAACGCGGGCACCTGTAGCGCCATGCCAAGCGTTAAAACGCAGGTGGCCACCAACCCGCTTCGCAGCCAGGTGGTAGCAAATACCGCGGGCAACGCGGCAAACCGCGACCAGATCAAGGGCTGGAAAGTACACAGCAGCGCTCCGACCATGTAGCCCAAATAATTGGCGCTGGCTAAAAAGCTGGCACCGGGCAAATCAACGACGCCGTCAGCCAGCATCATGGGAAGCAGCGGCGTAAACGCAAAGCGGCCAATGCCCATAGCCACAGCCAGCGCAAATGCGCCAGCCAATGCAATTGACCACGGGCTGCCTAATCCGCGCTGCAGCCTGCGGGTTTTGTGGTTCACGCTCAGGGCTTAAGCGTGAGGGCGATGCGCCGCTGCAAACGCGCGGCTTCAGCGCTGTCACCGGCTTTGTCTGCCAGCGCGAGTTGCACGCCCAGCCACGCCAGCAGTGGCCTGCGCCAGCCCTGGCTCGAGGCGGCATCTACCGCTGCCTGCACAGCCGCTGGGCTGGCCTGCCCGGCCTGGAAAGCCGTGCCCACCGCGATCAGTTTGGCTAATGGGTTAACGGATGGGTCAACCGATGAACCTGCTATTGAATCAGTAGCTGCTGGCGCCCGATTAATGGCGGCTTGAGCACTTATTTGCTGTGATTTTGGCAACAAAACGAGGTCTTGCGGTGCCAGCTTGCCCGCCAGGTAGTCGGCATAAGCCCGTTCAGCAGGCGGCGCGTCTTGGCGCAGTTTTTCAAAGCCGGCGCAAGGCTCAAACACCAGGCTGGCCACGCGGCTGGCGCAGGCCAGCAGCTCGGCGCGCGCCATTAAATCGACCCGGCCTGTGCTGCTTATTTCTTTTCGGGCAGTGGCCATCTCTGCCGCTTCTACGCGACTGTTGCCCTCCAGGTAGGCCGCCACCGCGCGCTCGGTGGCGCCCTTGGCATTGAGCTGCCACTCAGCAGGCTTGGGGCCGGATGCGCAAGCGCTCAACGCCACGCACAGGCAAATCAGGTTAATTTTTAGAGTGCGGGCATTCATGGCAATTTGATCTCCGCGTCACGTGCAAACGGCCATTTGCGATTGATCTCATTGACCAGGCCGTCGACCTTGCGCAGGCTGGACTCCACCTCGCCGCGCAGCACCCCCAAATCATTGGTGCCGTCCTTCACGTTGGCGCCCACGGCCTGCGCTTCAATCAGCACCGCGTCAACTTTTTTCAAGCTATTGCGCGCATCAGCCAGCAGCGCATTGAGTTGCACCACCGTGGCACGCGTTTCAGGCATCACGCCGTTGGCACCAAACACCTGGGTGTCTGCCTTGGCGGCCAAACCGTTTGCCTTGGCCGTCAGGCTGTCGATTTTCAGCAGCAGCGCGTTGGTGCGGTCAAGCGTGGTCATGATTTTCTTGGCCTCAGCTTCACCGCCCAGCAGCACAGTCAGCGCCCCGCCGGGGCCGTTGATCTTGGCAGTCAAGGTTTGAAAGTTGCCAAAGCTGGCACCTAATGCGCCTTGCGCGCTGACCAGGCTGCTGACGCTTTCCAGCAGGTCTTTGGCCGCGGCAATCAGCTTGGGCACTTCAGCGCCCGCATCGCCCTGCAGCACAGTGCGGGTAGCGCCGTCTTCCAGCAGCGGGTCAGTCAGCACGCCGGTGTAAGCCCGAATATTGGTGCCGCCCACCAAGCCGCGCACCACTGTGAACACACTGGACTTTCGCAGCCAGTGCGCGTCTTTGCTGGCCACGTCCACTACGATGCGGGCCTTGCCATCTTCTGCCAGTTCAATGCGCCGCACCCGGCCAATCGGAAAGCCAGAAAACGTCAGGTTCATGCCCACCACCACGCCCTCAGAATCTTCGGACACCAGCACCAGTTTTTGCGT
>JANMWH010000296.1:0-15896 GCA_031393945.1 Polaromonas sp.
TGACCAGCAGCGAGAGCAGCAGCATCACCGCAGCCGCCGACCCGGCGCCCATCAATCCGCGCTGAAACATGTAGTCATAGACCACCGTGGTCGGCAGCGTGGTGGCGATTCCCGGACCGCCGGCGGTCAGCGCCCGCACCAGCTCGTAGGTCTTGAGCGCGAACTGCAGCAGGATCACCAGCACCGCGATCACGATCGGCCACATCGCCGGCACGAGGACCCGCAGGTACATCCGGACGGGGCCGGCGCCGTCGATCTGCGCCGCCTTGTACAGATCGGCATCGAGCGAACGCAGCCCGGCCAGAAACAGCGCCATCGCGAAGCCGGCCGATTGCCAGACGCCCGCAATCACCACACAATAAATTGCAGTTTCGCTCTGCACCAGCCAGTCGAATGTAAAGCTGGTCCACCCCAGGTCACGCATGAGTTTTTCAAGCCCCAGGCTCGGGTTAAGCATCCACTTCCAGGCTGTGCCGGTGACGATGAACGACAGCGCCATCGGGTACAGGTAGATGTTGCGCAGCCAGCCCTCAGCGCGCACTTTCTGGTCGAGCACGATGGCCAGTGCCATGCCGATCAGCATCGCGCCGCCAACGTACAGCACACTGAAAACGCCGAGGTTTCTCAGCGCCAGCCACCACCGGTCCAGTTCCCACAACCGGGCGTACTGTTCCAGCCCAACGAATTCGTCGTAGTTGGGCAGCATGCGCGACGCCGTAAGCGACAGCACGCCGTTCCAGATCATCAACCCATAGATAAAGGCAAAGCCCAGCACAAAACCGGGCGCAATGACCAGCTTCGGAAGGGCTTGCTCGACATTGAGCCTCATCAAACTGGGCCTGATGGATAAGCTCGGGCGGCACTGCTCATACTGATCATGCGGATCGCCCTAACTGCTTGTCTGCACCAATTATTTGGTCTTTGCAGCTGAAGCAATCGTCTTCATTGCGTCAGCAACGGTTATTTTTTCGTTGTTCCAGAACTGGCTGACCGCGTCTTTCATCGCGCCTTCGATGGCTGGGCTGACCGCCATGCCATGCGCAATTGACGGCACCAGACCGCCGGTTTTTGCAGTGTCGACGAAATCTTTCGAGGACTGTTTTGCGCAATCGTCAAACTTGTCGAGCTTCATATTCAGCCGTGCCGGAATGGAGCCCTTATTCAGGTTGAAGACTTCCTGGAACGGCTCACCCATGATGACCGCCGCCAACTCACCTTGCGCCTTTTGGGCATCAGCCGCTTTCAGTTTGAACATCGCAAATGAATCGATGTTGTAGGTAAAGGCCGATGCTGTGCCCGGTGCAGCGGCGCACAAAAAGTCTTTGCCCGGCACCTTGCCTGCAGCGACGAACTCACCCTTCGCCCAGTCGCCCATGAACTGAAAACCGGCCTTGCCTTGCATCACCATGGCGGTCGTCAGGTTCCAGTCGCGGCCGCTTGACGCAGGGTCGGTGTAGCTTTTGATTTTTCGAAACGTTTCCAGCGACTTTTTCATCGCGTCGCTGCCCAGTGCAGTGGGGTCGAGCTTGACCATGGCGTCGTTGTAAAACCTGGTTCCGCCCACGCCGAGCATGACTGATTCAAAAGTCGTGAAATCTTGCCAGTTCTGGCCGCCATGTGCGACCGCGATCAATCCAGCGGCCTTGATCTTGTCGGCTGCAGCAAAAAACTCGTCAAAGGTCTTGGGCATGCCGGCAACGCCCGCTTTTTTCAACACATCAGGGTTAGCCCAAATCCAATTAACGCGGTGCACGTTGACCGGCACAGCCACATAGTTGCCTTTGTATTTCATGCCGTCGGCGACCACTTTGGGCAGCAGCGCGTCCCAGTTTTCGGCTTTGGCAGTCGCGTCAAGATTGGCCAGCACGCCTTCGCCAGCCCATTGTTGAATCGCCGGGCCTTTGATTTGTGCGGCAGATGGCGGATTGCCGGAAACAACGCGGCTTTTTAGCACCGTAGCTGCCGCATCTCCGCCGCCGCCAGCCACTGCAAAGTCTTTCCACACGTGGCCTTTGGCCTGCATGATTTTCTTCAGCTCGGCGGCCGATTTGGCCTCACCGCCGGAAGTCCAGTAATGCAGCACCTCAACTTCTCCGGCCTGTGCCGATAGAGCTGCCGTCGCGAGCAAAATCGAGGCTGAGAAATAGGAAATTTTGGGCATGTTGTCTCCAGTTGGGATTTTTACGGATCAAGAGTCGCAACGGATCCAGCAGAAAATCGCACTATGACGAATCTGCCGGTACTCCGTTGGAAGATCGATCGAGTATTCATTAATCTTTCGCATCGCCCATCAGGGTTAACCAGCGTGCCCGCCCGCAAGGCTCGACCCGGCGAATTTTTAGGCTTCTGCTTAGGCGCGTACACAACCAGCTTGCCCCAGTGAGCATGGGTGTAAGCATCGAATCATTTCTTCAATCTGAATAGTTTGCGTCTGGTTGTAATGATTGCTTCGACCGGTATCACGGTTTTTGGCATCGCTGCACAAAATACTTGACTGTGGCGCACCTCGGTCAGTAAGTTGACGCTTGATCTGAGCCCAACTGATTGAAATAATCTGTCGTGCATCGGGCCACGCACCCTGCGCGATTTGCGCTGTTTATCGGCATGCCGGCTGCTGTTGCAATAGAGACGGAGGTCAGCTAAGCGCTATTTTATTAGGAGCTGTTTGCGCCCGTATTTATTGGGCTACCGGCCAAAATAATGCTTAAAAACGGCGTAAAACACATCAAATTGGCAAAAAAGTAGTCGCCTCCACCTCAATTAGAACCGCGTCGCTTGGCAGCATATGGCTGATTTCCACGACAGTGCTCACCACCGGCTCAGGGCAGAAAAGGCCGCGTACCCGGTTGTAGGCTGGGCAGTGGCGCAGGTCACGAAAGTACTGCACCATCTTCAAGACGTCTTTCATCTGCCCGCCCTCGGCTTTAGCAATTTCTTTGATGCGGTTGAGCACAAACCAGCTTTGTGCCGCTGCCGGAGCTTTAAAAATATCGACATTCGTTTGGCCTGTGGCGTGAACCAATGTTTCAAGTTGGCTGCGGGCAATAGCTGGCAAGTCGTCGCAGCTGGAAATGACTTTGCGCACACCGGGGTCAACTGCAATCACGCCGCTCAGGTAGTGCATGTTGCCCACACGTTTTGCCGCTAGGTAGTTAGTCAGCGGTGCGCCCACAGCGGCTGATTTTTCCATGGCTCATATCGCTTTCAAAGTAGTGGTGACTTTGGCTAAAAAGCCATCGCAGTCGGCACGCGTCATGTGGTTCATGTTGTGCAGCTGTAACCAGGTGGTTTTGTAATTTTTTGCTACGAGTGCTCGCAAGACGCAACTGGACAATTTACGCGCCGGATCGCCCACTACTCTAAGCCACCACCACGGCGCGCCGCCATGCGTAATGATCGTCAAGCGCTGTATGTGGCGCAAGCCGGGCACGGCGGCTTTGCTTTTTTGCGCGGGTGGCAAAAATGCCACCCGCGGCAGCCAGACCCTTTCCAGCCAGCCCTTGAGCATGGCCGGTGGGCCGTAAAACCAGATGGGGAACACTAACACCAAATGCTCGGCCCACTTCAAAGCATCGACATGCGGCTGCACGCGCGCTTCAATCAAGCCGGGGTTCGGCAGGTAGGCCTCGCGCTCTTCCAAAGTCAAAATCGGTTGAAAATTCTCGGCGTACAAATTAAAGCAGCGCAGCTCGTGGCCATCTTCTTGCAAGGTACGCACGGTGCGGGCGTACAGCGAAGCACAGAAACTGTTCGGATTCGGGTGGCAGTAGACAACCAGCACTTTCAAACGGCAATGCTCCGGTTTAATTCACGCTTGCTTTGACTTTGACATCCATGCCAAATTTTTTGTTCACAAATTGCGTGGTGATAACTTGGCTCCAGTCGACATCGCCAGGCTTTCACAAACCGGCCTTGACCATCTTGCCGTAGAAGTCTTTCATGCGTGCCGTATTTATCGCCCCAATGCCGTTGGTCAGCGCCTCGCCACTGTCAACGATATTCAGTTTTTTCATCAGCTCAATGCCGCCTGCAACGTTGGCGTCAGTCGCCTCGCAGCCAAAGCGCAGTGGCGCGCCGTAGCTGCCGAATAGGCCAATGTGGTGCACCCAATCCACTGCTGGTTTAAGCCGCAAAGTGAGCGCGGTGATGACGCCATTGGTGCCCTAAGCGTGGTGCACTTTTTGAATGTCTGCACCATGCAGTTCAATGACTTGCGGCGTTTCTTCAAGCGTGACCACGCGAATCATGGTGACGTTGCCTGCGTCTTCAAGTATGCCGCTGCGCATGCTGCCCGCACCTGCGTAGCCGCCTGCAATAAAGCCGCCAATGGTGGCGATGTCTCGCGTGCTCGGGCACATCAAAATTTCTTGCCCGCCGGTTAGCGCGTAGCGCTGTTTCCAGGTCAGCAATTAAACTTCCTGCGTCACACGGCACCGCACCAGCTTCGATATTCAGCACGCGACTTAGCTGCGTGATGTTCAAAATAATGCCGCCTTCCATCGGTACGCACTGGCCGTAGTTGCCCGTGCCGCCGCCGCGCACGGCGATCTTCAAGCGGTACTTGGCGTACGCTGCGGCCACGTGAATCACATCATCTTGCAAGCGCGGTGTGCCGATCACCTCGCCTGTTTTTCCCTCAAGCAACTCGGTAAGAGCAGGGCGGTACCAAAAGTAGTCACGGGACCTGGCTGCAACTTGAGAGGCGTGTTGGTTGCTTTCAATTGTGACGATGTATGCCAGAAGGTTGTGCGGGGCAACGCTTTGTGGGCTGGGCAGTAAAGAGTGATTCATGTTGTGAATCTACCTGTCGTCAAGCTGCGATTAAAGCGGCGGGTAAAGGCTCAATCGGCTTGAAAGCCATCTCGGTTGCAAATTCTAAAAACGCGCGTGTTCTGGCCGGAATCAACTTGCGCGTGGGCAATGCGGCGTACAGCGTAAACCGGCCAAAAATCCAGTCGGGCAGGATGTGAATAAGTGCGCCCGTGGCGAGATAACTCTGCGCTGGGTATTGCGGTATGACTGCTATCCCGGCGCCGTCAAGCGCCGCGTTGAACAGCATGTCCATGCTGGGGGAATGCAGCACAGTTTGTATGGGCGCATCCACTGCTTTACCCGCTTCATCCGCTTTGCCTGAGCTGTTGAGCGGCGTCAAACTCAAGCCCCTTGAGGGCTGGCTCGACAAGGCTAACCATGGAAAACGCAGGTACAAATGCTTTGCTAAATCAGCCGGTTGCACAGGCGTGCCATAACGTTTCAAGTAGCTGGGGCTGGCGCACACAATCCACTGGGTAGTGGCGATGTTGCGCGCCACGATGTTGAGGTCTGCGCCCTCATTGACCGACAGGAAAGTCACATCAAATTCTTCAACCCGAGGGATGGGAAACGGATCAACCTGCAGGTCGATGCACACATCGGGATGGCGGGCGGTCCAGTGCTTGATTTGGTAGGCTAAAAAGTGGTTGGCAAACAGGGGCGGCGCCAGCACGTGCACCACGCCATGCAGGGCGCTGGCGCTTTGGCTGGCAGAAGCTTCTGCGTCGTCTACCTCGGCCAGAATTGATCTGACCCGCATTAAATAGGCCTCGCCAGCGTCGGTGAGCAGCAGCTTGCGGGTGGTGCGCTGCATAAGCCGCGCGCCCAGGTGCTGCTCCAGGACAGTGACCAGGCGCGTCACGCCAGCCGGCGACATATCGAGCGCACGGGCGGCTGCCGCAAAGCCACCCTCATCAATGACTTTTTGGAATACGCGCATTGATAGAAGTCTGTCCATAAAGTGCTCTTTTAGGGGTTAATACGTAAATTTTTAAACAAAAAATACAAAAATAAGTTGTCAATTAATCTGGATTCGCAATTTTATTGCGTATTACGCAATAGTGCATTGCTGACCAATGGGTTAGTAATTGCGAATAAAAGGCCTAAAGTTCACTCCATCGATGAGACGCAAGGACAACAAGCTGCTCACCGAGACGGACAACCCGCCCTAGGCTCCAAGCTCGCAAGCAAGTTGTTCGTAGTGGTCGAAAAGACTTTTACTGTTAACTTTTTAGGAAATTCATCATGAACTCGAAACTCATTGCCGCTACCGTTATCGCTTTGTCAACGTTCGGCGCAACTGCCGCTTTTGCGGGCGATATGTCGCAGCAAATTCCGTACAGCACCGCCAGCAGCACCACCCGCGCCGCTGTGATGTCCGACTTCGCTAAAGCCCGCGCAAATGGCACATTGCAGGTGTCTAACGAAACTGGCGTGTTTACCGTCATTGCGCAGCCGCAAGCCACTACCGTGACCCGCGCGCAAGTTCGCATGGAAGGCATTCAAGCCATGCGCGCTGCGTCTACCCACGACATAGACGGCTACAGCACGTATTAATCTGCGCGCTGCAGGTTAACCAAGCGCTGGTAGCGGGGAATTTAACCCGCCGCCAGCATTTCGCCTGCCCGTATCACTTGGCGCCGCTGCCCAGCGGCGCTTAGCAGCTCATAGGGTGTCGTGGCAGCCAGCAGCACCAAGTCAGCCGGGCAACCCACTTGAATTAACCCGTTCCAGGGCAAACGCATGGCGCGGGCTGGGTGCGTAGTGACGGTGGCCAAAGCATCGGTGGCCGGACTCAAATGAGCTACCTGCACGCCCAAGGCGTAGGTGGCCAGCAGGTCGTAGCTGCCATACGGAAAAAAACTGTCCGCTACGTTATCAGTAGCTATTGACGCCTGCATACCGTGGGCTGCGGCTTCATTAAGCCTTGTAATGCCACGTTCCACGGGGGTTGAGTCCCACGCGCCCTGCAGATACAAATTGGTGGTGGGCAGGGCGATTAACGACACACCCGCCTCAAAGCACAATTTCAACGTTGCCTCAGCCTCAGCTCTCGGCTGAACACTCAAAGAGCAGCAGTGGCCGCAGGTTACTTTGCCTTGGTACTGGTTAGCCAGTGTTAGCTCGGCAATCAACCGAAGCCCGGTCGCGTCGATGTCCAGGCCCTCGTCCACATGAAAGTCAAGGTGCAAGCCGTGCTGTGCGGCCACCTCAAACACGCGCTGCAGTTTGGCCGGCATGTCAGCGTTGCGGTAAACAAAAGCGCCCATCAAAGCCGCTTCGCCTTGGGATTTGTCAGCAGACTGGTCAACCCGCGCAAGCTCGGCAGCTATTCGCTGGGCAAGTAAATTGCCTTCACTGGTGCCGTCGAACACATCTAACGGGGTGAGTGACACACACTGCAAGGCGACTTTGCCGCGCCAGTGGCCGCGCACCGCTTCAAAAGCGGCGAGTGACTTGGGCGCTGCGGGCTCAAACCAGTCCAGGTGCGTGCGCAGCGCGCGCGTGCCGTGGCGGTAAGCGTCGCTCACCGCGCGCTGCATGCGCATGGTGATGTCAAGAGTGGTCCAGCTGGCGCGGTGCTGGCCCATCAGCGTAATGGCCTTGAATAAATCGCCGTCTGCGGCGCCCACTTCATCGACCACATAAGTCTTGTCGATGTGTACATGGGCATCAACCAAGCAAGGCAACAGCGTGCCTGATGCTACTGAATCAGGAGCAATTTGCGCCCGTGATATTTGGGCTACAGTGCCATTTTGCATGTCAACGTCGAATCGTTCGGCATCCAGATCGAAGCCGCGAACGCAGGTGGGGATCAGTACATTTGTCAGATGCATGGTGAGGTTTTCCTATCGGCTGCTTTTAATTTCACTTTCGTGCCACTTGCCCAACACCAGCTTGGACACGCCCATGAAGACCAGGTAAATCAAAATGCCGGTGAGCGACACCAGCACCAGCTCCGCAAACATTTTGGGGATTTCAGTGCGAAAGCTGGCTTCTAGAATGCGCGACGCCAAGCCCGTTTCTTTGCCCGCCGCGCCGGCAGTAAATTCAGCCACCACTGCGCCAATCAAGCTCAAGCCGCCCGCGATTTTCAGGCCCGCAATAAAGTACCGCATAGCCGACGGAATCAGCAAAAAGCGCAGCGTTTGCCAAGGGCTTGCGCGGTACAGCGTGAACAAATCGCGCAGGTTGTGGTTAGCGCTCCTTAAACCCACCACGGTGTTCGACAAAATGGGGAAAAACGCCACAATCCACGCGCACAGCAGCAGCAGCGCGGCGGTGGTGCTGTTAATAAAAATCAAAATCAGCGGGGCAATGAGCACAATCGACATGACCTGCAGCACAATGGCAAACGGAAACAAGCACAGCTCTACCCACTTGTTCAGCGCAAACAGCATGGCCAGCACCATGCCGCCCACCACAGCCAGTACTAGAGCACCAAAGGTGATTTTCATGGTGTACAGCCAGCTCACCATCAGCGACCCAGGTTGTCCGGCAATCTCTTTAAAACCAGCGTGGGCGCGTGCAACATGTAGTGCGGGATATTGTTGATGGGCACTGTCAGCTCCCAGGCCAGTAAAGCCAGAAAAACATCAAAAACGGCAATATTTCCTGAACAAATTGCATTGTGCTCCGCGTTTTACAGACGTAAGCGGCTGTTAAAACAGGAGCAATTGGTATGCTGGCTGCCAGCGTGTTGCAACTTGTCGCTGCCTCAGTCATGGTGGTCTCCGGCTTTTTGCAGCGCTTGCGACACCTGCACGCACAGCTCGGCGTAGCGCGGGGTGTTGCGAAAGGCATCTACCCGCGGGTACGGCTCATTGACTGCAATGTCGGCAATTTGTCTGCCCGGCCGCGCCGCCATCACGATGACACGGTTGCTAAAGTTCACGCTTTCATACACGCTGTGGGTCACCAAAATCGTGGTGCAGGCCTTAGCTTGCCACAGCGCCAGGGCGTCGTTGTCACAGCGGTTTTCAACGCTGCGAAGTTCTGGCATGGTGCCCATAGTAAATACTCACAGCGAATGATTGGGCCGGGGATTCAACGTGGATAAAGGCAGGCTGCTGATCTCCTGCAACAGCCGGGCCAACTGCAGCCCGGCGGCGTCGATCACCGCGCGGCCCTTGGCGGCTGTTGCAATGCTGGCGTCGCCCGCTGCGCCATACGGGTTGTAGTCTTGCATTTGCCAGCCCAGTTTGGCGGCAGCGCCGTTACCCAAAATCGGGTACTTTTTAGAGCGCTCTTCAGCCTGAGTTTGAAAGTGCTGCGCGTGCTGCATATCCACGTATTTTTCACGCAGGGCAAGCATCATCGATGTTTCCATGTCGCCCGCATGAATGCCAAAGCGGTGTTCAGTGGGCGTGAACAAATTCATCACCTCGTCGCCTAGCGGCAAGGTAAACCAGTTGCTTGAAAACACAATCAGATCATGCGCCGAGCGCAAGTCACGCGCGACGATGTCCATCACGCTGATCTGGCCGCCGTGGCTGTTAAACAGCACCAGCTTTTTGATACCGGCGCGCGCCACGCAAGCGCCCAGTTCCATCCACACACTAATCAGTGTTTGCGCGCTTAACGTCAGCGTGCCGGGGTAGCGCAGGTGTTCGTTGCTTTTGCCCACTTGCTGCGTGGGCATGAACAGCACCGGCAGCGCGCTGGGCAAGTGCGGCAATGCAGCTTCAATCACACCGTTGACCAGGGAGGTGTCGACACTTACCGGCAAGTGCGGACCGTGCTGCTCAATGGCGGCCACGGGCAGTACCGCTACGGTTTGGTCAATCACGCTGCTTGCGGCCAGTTGCGAAAAATGGCGCGAAGTTAAGTCGGCCCAAAATTTTGACGGTAGGTTCATGATCCTAGAAACGGTGGTTGGATCCGTGTGAGTGTGCCACGCCCAGCGTGCGCAGCAAGGCGGGACAACGACGCGGGCTATCGCCCGCTAGGAGGAGCAACGCGGCTGAGCGCGTTGGGCGTGGTGCAATCGCATGCATAGCGCGTTCACCCAAAAGGGGACGGTTTAGAAGGGCGAAAAAGTGAGTATTCATGCGATCTGCACGACGTTTACTAGCGGTCAACTGCTGTTTCTAGGATTGGATATTACTGGTAAAAAAGTGTGCATAGGCTAAAGCCCTAGTGTGCTGCTGCGATGCGTGCGGCATCATGAAACATTCTTTAAGGAAACACCATGCAGCGCCGACAAATTCTCCAATCAGCCGCTTTGTTATCTGCCCCATCGATTGCTGGACTGGCGCGGGCGCAAGCTTTCCCTGCCAAGCCCATCAAGTTGGTGATAGCCTTCCCTGCAGGTGGGCCAACCGACGTGACGATGCGGGTGCTGGCAGACAACGCCTCGAAAATTCTGGGCCAGCCAGTGATTATTGAAAACAAGCCCGGCGCAGGCGGCACGCTGCCTGCGCAGCAACTGCAAAGCGCAGCCGCTGACGGCTACACCGTGGCGCAAATTCCGCTGGGTGTTTTTCGCTTGCCGTACACCACCAAAATGACCTGGGACCCGATCAAGGACTTGGCTTATGTGCTGAACGTGACCGGCTACGCTTTTGGCTTGGTCGTGCCCACTGATTCACCGCTCAAAAGCTGGACGCACTTTGTCGGCTGGGCCAAGGCCAACCCGGGCAAGCTGAGCTACGGCTCCACCGGCACGCTGACCAGCCCGCACCTGACGATGGAACTGATTGCGCAAAAGCTGGGGCTAGAGCTGCTGCACGTGCCGTACAAAGGCAGTGCCGATTTAATGCAGTCTATTTTGGGCGGCAACATCATGGCGGCGGCAGATTCAACTGGTTTTGCGCCGCAGGTTGAGGCTGGCAAGCTGCGCGTGCTGAACACGTGGGGCGCCGAGCGCTTGGCCAAGTTTCCCGATGCACCCACACTTAAAGAACTCGGCCTGGGCCTGGTGCAAAACTCGCCCTTCGGCATTGCTGCCCCGGCGGGCACCCCAGCAGCCGTAGTCAAGCGCCTGCACGATGGTTTTAAGCAAGCCATGGACATGGACAGCTACAAAACCGCGTTAGCCAAGTACGACATGCAGCCGATGTACATGGGATCAAACGCGTATTTAAAGTTTGCGCAAGAAACCTTTGTGCGAGAAAAAACGCTGGTTGAAAAGCTGGGGCTGCTTAAAGCGTCTTGACGGCTTTTACACACAAGTATCAAACTTTCAGTGGCGCCGTGCTGCGCAGCTCCCCTGTCAAGGCGATTCGTTTCGCAATAGAAACGATGGCAGCTGCGGCCGACTTTGCCGGTGCCGTGGGCGGCGAGCCAGACCGCGTGTACAAGCCGAGCTGAATCGGTATCAAAGGGTGTGCCAGCACCAGCTCCACCAATTGGCCCGATTGCATGCACGCCCGCAGTAGCGTGGGCGGCAGCACGCCCAGCATGTCGGTTGAAGCAATCAGCTCAAGCGCCACAAAGTAAGAGCCGCAGTGCACGGCGGGTAGCGGCACAGGCAAACCGCTGGCAATGAACGACCGGCTCACAATGTCGTCAGAGCTGTCATGCGCGGTCATGTACAACCAAGGGGCCCCTACGATGTCGGCCAAACTGTAAGCTGATTTTTTGCCGAGCTTTCTGGGTTTGTCTAACAGCGGGTGCCCCGGCCGAACTGATATGCGCATATGCACTTCAGCCAGCGGTCGGTAGTCCAGCCCGGCGTCAAGGTGGATTCGGGTGCGCTGAGTGACGGCCACGTCCATGACCTCGTCTCGCACCAAAGACAGCAGTGCGCTCGGTGTGGTTTCCAATATTCGAATGCGCGTAGCGGGGTGCAATTTGCGCAGAGTAATCGCCAACTCGGGCAGCAACAGGCTGGCACCCACCGGCGACACACCAAGTGCCAAAAGCCGAGTGCTGTCGCCGACGGTGTTTTTGGCTTCTTCAGCTGCTTTGCGAAGCTCTGCTTCAGCGACTCGCGCCCTTGATAAAAACGCGCTGCCTGCTGCGGTAGGCGTTACGCCCCGCCCGCTTCGGTCCATCAGTTGCACGCCCAGTTCAACTTCAAGCTGTTGCAGGGCGCGGGTCAGCGCGGGTTGCGACATGTCGAGCTGGCGCGCCGCGCCGCGAATACTGCCAGCATCTACCACCGCAATGAATTGTTCAATCGCTTGAAGTCGCATACAAGCCCCTTGCGTGATGCACAGCCAACATCAGGCTGCTGCATCTGTCATCTTCCCACAAGGCGGCCAGCTCTGCCACCATTCGCCCCATGCACAACGCCTTTGTGCAAGGAGAAATTTGATGACCACTTTCAATCCTGCTGCCACCGCTTCGCGCCGCTTGGCTTTGCGTTTTGGCTGCGCAGCGTCTGCATCACTGCTCGGGCTTACTGTCAGCCGGCGTGTTTTTGCGCAGCCAACTGGCAGCCCACTGCGCATACTTTGCACTGGTCCGGCGGGCAGCATTCCAGATATCGTGGCAAGGCGGGTGGCTGAGCAACTGACGAGACAATCTTCACCCGGCGCCATCGTTGACAACCGCCCTGGTGCGGCTGGCCAGATCGCAGTCAACGCGCTCAAAGCGGCGGCACCAGACGGCGCAACTGTGCTGCTGGCCCAAGGCGCGATTGCCACGGTGTACCCCTACCTGTACGCCAAGCTCGCTTACGACCCCATCGTTGATTTGCAGCCGCTGTCGATGGCCGGTGAAATGACACTGGCACTGGCCGTTGGACCGGCTGTGCCGAGCAGCGTCGGCACGGTGCAAGAGCTCATTGACTGGATGCGCGCCAACCCCAAACTGGCCAACGTGGCGTCGCCTGGCACCGGCACGCTGCCGCACCTGCTGGAAGTGATGCTGTTTAGAGAGGCCAATGTGCCCTGGCAGCACGTGGTGTATGCCGGTGGGCCGCCTGCCATGATTGATTTGCTCGGCGGGCAGGTGGCGGCGCTGGTGTTGCCCGAAGGGCTTTTCAGGCAGCACAAGGCTACTGGCAAGCTGCGGGTGCTGGCAACTTCTGGGGCGCAGCGCAGCACGTATTTCCCGGATGTGGCCACCTTGGTTGAACAGCGTTACCGCAGCCTGGTGGTGCGCGAATGGTTTGCTTTTTTCGCGCCTGCACGGGTGCCTGCAGCACAGGTAGATGCGCTGTCACTGAACCTGCAGCAAGCCATTGCCCGCCCTGAATTGGTTGCGGCGTTTGCCGACTCGGGCATGCAAGCAATGGCCAGTACGCCGCAAGCATTGGCCGCCCGCATTGCGCAAGAGCAGCGTTACTGGCAGCCCATCATCGCGGCGGCAGGCGTGAAGGCTGAATGATGGCGGTCGATGTTGCAAGCCCCAAAGCAGAAACGGTCGTTAACGCCCAACCATGGGAGGCCGCAGCGGCAGGCTGGAACCTGCACACCGACCTGATTCACCACTGGCTTTACGACATCACGCAAACCATGCTGGACGATGCGCATATTGGGCCGGGATCGCGCGTTTTGGACGTTGCAGCAGGCGCAGGCGACCAAACGCTTGACATCGCCCGCCGCATTGGCCCCACAGGCTGGGTGCTGGCCACAGACCTGTCGCCCGGCATATTGGCATTGGCGCAAAAAAACGCAGCAGCGGCGGGGTTGTTGCAAGTCAGCACCCAAGTAGCAGATGCTCAGGCGCTCGGCCTGATGGGCAGCAATTTCGACGCTGCGGTGTGTCGGCTGGGTTTGATGTTTTGCTGCTCCCCGCTTACGGCGTTGCTTGAGATACGCGCCGCTTTAAAGCCGCACGGGCGCTTGACGGCGCTGGTATTTGGGCGGGCCGAGCACAACCCGTGTTTGACAATCACCCTGGCCGCGGCGCGCGAACACGCAGGCCTGGCTGATGCGCCGACTGTGCCCGTTGATTTGCCCGGCACGCTGATGAGTCTAGGCAAGCCCGGCTTGCTAGATGCGCTGATGCAAAGCGCAGGCTTTGTGAGTGTGGCGTCCCGCTACGTGTCAGTGCCATTTCACGCCGCCAGCGCTGAGAAATATGTCGAGTTTTTGCGCGCATCCGCCTCGCCCGTCATTGAAATACTGGCGTCGCTGCCGGTTGCTGCAAAACAAGACGCTTGGCGCGACATCACCGAGCAGCTAAAGGTGTTCAGCATGCCGCGGGGCTGGGTGGGGCCCAACGAGTTGCTGCAGTGCGTGGCCGTTGCCCCCGGGTGATCGGCGTTACTGGCTTTTCTGATTTGCTTGAACGGTGACTTGAGCAGACACAACCGCTTTCACCACCTCGGCAAACCCCGCGCCGCGCTCGCCATTGGTGATGTAGCGCGGCAGCTTCGTGAGTTGACTTTCAAAGCGCCGCATGTTGGCCACGCCGATGGAATTGCCAAAGGCTTCAAACATCAATTGGTCGTTGGTTGAATCGCCGATGAATGCCCAGTTATCCATCTCAGTATCCAGGTTGCGGCCAAACAATTCGCGCACCGCCCAGCGCGCACCCACCAGTTTGTTGTGCGTGCCAAACCAGCCGTTAATGTGAATGGAGCTCACGGTGGCGTTCATCCCTTCGCTTTGCATGATGGCCATGACCTGCGCGATTTTCTCAGGCGCTAAATGCGTGAACTCGCTATGGTCAATCGCCATGTCGGTCTCTCGCCCGGCGCTGTCTTGGGCCAGCAGCGTACCGGGTACCTCACGCAAAATGCGTAGGCTAATCCGTTGCATGGCGGTGTGGTTCCTGGCTCTAAGCTCGCTGCCTTGTTGATATGATTTTAATAGCTGCTCGCGCCCGTATTCATTGGGATGCAGGTCATTTTTATGCCTAATTCGGAGCAAAACAGCACCGTTTTCAGCCACAATGGCATCGATAGGCCAGCTAACGGCAAACGGCTCGCTCCAGCCGGCAGGGCGGCCTGTGATGGCGATGACGCTGAAGCCATGCATCTTCAGTTCATGCAGCGCCGCCAGCGCATCAGCCGTGATGGAACCGTCAGTGGTCAACGTATCGTCGATGTCAGTAAAGATGCCGGTGATGAGTTGCTTGTCCGGCAGTGGCCAAGTGTTTAAGGGGCTCATGACGAAAGTGTCTCATTTATGTACAATACTAAATTCTTGAGGAGCGTTGCAACCCACGGCATGTGGATTAGGCTCAAGATTCACACACAAGTGACTTTAGCAACCACGCTCACCCGCATGTGCTTTTCTAGCCGGGTGAGTCAAAAAACTCTACTGCAAACGTTCAGCACTGCCTGTGGCTATTTTGCCTAAATGATGTTTGATTTTGGAGAACCTTATGAACGCCGTACTTAAGCCCACCCTCGCAGTCGTTGCGCCTTTTTCTGATTATGTGATCGCCGATTTGTCGCTTGCCGCTTGGGGCCGCAAAGAAATTAAAATCGCTGAAACCGAAATGCCTGGCCTGATGGCCATGCGCGAAGAATTTGCCAAAGACCAGCCGCTCAAAGGCGCCCGCATCACGGGCTCCATCCACATGACGATTCAAACCGCCGTGCTGGTTGAAACGCTGCAGGCCCTTGGTGCACAAGTGCGTTGGGCATCGTGCAATATTTACTCGACACAGGATCATTCTGCTGCCGCTTTGGCTGCTGTCGGTACGCCTGTTTTCGCCATTAAAGGCGAGTCGCTGGCCGACTATTGGGACTACACCCACAAGATTTTTGAATTCGACGGCGCCAAAGGCACAGCCGAAGAAGGCCCGAACATGATTCTGGACGACGGCGGCGACGCCACGTTGCTCATGCACCTCGGCACAAAAGCTGAGACGGATATTTCCGTTATTGGCAAGCCAGGCAGCGAAGAAGAAATCTGCTTGTTCAACTCGATTAAAGCCAAGCTGGCCGTTGACCCGACCTGGTACAGCCGCCGCCTGAAAAACATCGTTGGCGTGACTGAAGAAACCACCACCGGCGTGCTGCGCTTGAATGAAATGTCGGCCAAAGGCACACTGGTGATTCGCGCCATCAACGTGAACGATTCGGTGACCAAGTCAAAATTCGACAACCTGTACGGCTGCCGCGAGTCGCTGGTTGACGCTGTCAAGCGCGCCACCGACGTGATGATTGCTGGCAAAGTTGCTGTGGTTGCTGGTTACGGCGACGTGGGCAAGGGCTCAGCCCAAGCACTGCGCGCCCT
>JANMWH010000326.1:0-1720 GCA_031393945.1 Polaromonas sp.
GAGCAGCTTTAAGCCGCCGCTGGCGCTGAACGGTTTTGCCACGCTGCGCACAATCGACTCGTCTTTTGAGTCGCCCGCATCAGCCCAAGCCAGCGCTGCGCCCTGCATAAAGGGCTCGCGCGTGTATTCGCGGATGCCGCCGCTGCGCACCGTCAATACGTCGGCATGCATAAAGCCCGCGTCAAGCAGCTCTCGTATCACCAGCCCGGTGCCGCCTGCGGCTTGAAACTGGTTCACGTCAGCGCTGCCGTTGGGGTACACATGCGTGAGTGTGGGCACCACATCTGACAGGTCTGAAAAGTCATTCCAGTCAATCGTGATACCGGCTGAATACGCCACTGCCACCCAGTGAATCAAATGGTTGGTTGAACCGCCGGTGGCTAGCAGCGCGACCATCGCATTCACAATCGCTTTCTCATCAACAATATGACCAATCGGTGCATACCTTTTTGACTTGATGATGCCTAAAACCGTGCGCGCAGATTCCCGTGTTAGCTCGTCGCGCAAGTCGCCGCCGGGCGCCACAAACGCGGTGCCCGGTACGTGCAGGCCCATGGCCTCTAACAGCATTTGATTGCTGTTGGCGGTTCCGTAAAACGTGCAGGTGCCGGGTGCGTGATACGACTTCATTTCAGACTCAAGCAGCTCGGCGCGGCCTACCAAACCTTGCGCTGCAAGCTCGCGGGTTTTGGCTTTTTCTTTGTTTGAAATGCCTGATGGCATCGGCCCGGCCGGCACAAACACAGTAGGCAAGTGGCCAAAATGCAGCGCACCAATCAACAGGCCCGGCACAATTTTGTCGCACACGCCTAGCAACAGCGCGGCATCAAACATGTCGTGCGACAACGCCACGGCGGTGGCCATGGCAATCACGTCACGGCTGAACAAACTGAGCTCCATGCCCGCAGTGCCTTGCGTCACGCCGTCGCACATGGCGGGCACTCCCCCTGCTACCTGCGCGGTAGCGCCGTGCTTGCGCGCTTCGACTTTGATCAGGTCAGGGTAAGGCTGCATGGGCGTGTGGGCCGACAACATGTCGTTGTACGCCGTCACTATGCCAATGTTAGGCACGTGCTCGGCAACGATTTTGAAGCGGTCATCTACCGGCGCGCCGGCCACTGCGTGGGCCAGGTTGGCACAGCCCATGCGGTCGGCGCTTCTGGCCCGCGTAGCGGCAGCGTTGATTTGTGCCAGATAGGCATTGCGGCGAACTCGGCTGCGCTCAATAATGCGCGCGGTAACGCGGGCAACTACCGGGTGAAGCGTGGGCACCGGGGTTAAGTCGGGAGGCGAGGTAGCCATGGGGGCACCTTTCAAAATGAGGGCTAATCAAACCCACGGCGGGTTTGTAATTTAGTTACACGCTTTATCGTAACTGCTACCATCCTAAAAAGCTGTAGTCCGAGTTACCAACAGGTTACTAAACCCACCAGCCGCCCCCAGCAGGTGCGCCAGGCTATTGCAGCGTTACTTCAACCCGGCGGGCTTCGGCGTCGCTGCCGCTGGCAGTCATTTGCTCGGGCTTTTTGAGCTCCATGGCGGACTCAAGAACGCCGGCAGCTACCAACGCGTCACGCACGGCGAAGGCACGCAACTTGGCGAGTTCAGCGTTTTTAGTTGCGCTGCCGGTAGCATCATGAAAACCAGAAATGACTAATTTGCGGCCCGCTTTGGCGCCTTTGATTACGTCGGCCAATGCGTCGGGTGCGCCCGCAGCCAG
>JANMWH010000367.1:0-8445 GCA_031393945.1 Polaromonas sp.
ACTGCAAGCGCTTTTAGTTTGCCTGCTTTGATGTTGGCTGACGCTGTGGCCAAATTATCGAAGTTGTAATCCACCTGGCCACTTAGCAGCGCCAACTGCGCCGGGTTGCCGCCGTTGTACGGAATGTGCAGCGCAAATATGCCCGCTTGCGCTTTAAACATTTCTCCGGCTAAATGTCCGGCGCTGCCGTTGCCGCCGCTGGCGTAATTGAGTTTGGCCGGGTTGGCTTTTGCGTACTTGATCAGGTCGGCCAGTGTGTTGATTTTTAATCTCGCGGCAGTCTCGGCATTCATTATCAGCACGTTCGGTACACGCAGCATTTGGGTAATCGGCGCAAAGTCGGTTGCGGCGTTGTAGGGCATTTTGCTATACAGCCACGGGTTGATAGCATGCGTTGCTACCGCTGCAATGCCGATGGTCAATCCGTCGGGCGCAGCCTTGGCAATTGCGTCAGCGCCTATGTTGCCGCCGCCACCCGGCCGGTTTTCAATGATGACAGTGCCCAGCGTGTCTTTGACGCGCTCAGCCATCAGTCGGGCAGTGACATCAATTGGGCCGCCAGCTGCATAGGGCACGATGATGCGCATCACCTTGGTTTGCGCTGTGGCTGCGCAAGCAACCAGCGCAAAAATTGAAGCAGTAGCAAGCTGCCTGAAAAATCGGTTGGGGTATGAATAAGCCATACTCAGATTGTTGCAAAAACTTCTGCGCATTTGCCTTATGGCATTCCACTACAAGCGCTGCCTTGACTCGCCTCCTCAGGCGGCTGCAACAGTAGCCATCGCCTTGTCTTTTTCAGTCACGAATGAATCGGCAAAAAACTCGTCTGCGGGCAAGCCCGCAGCGATGTAGGCGGCCTGCGCAGAGTCCACCACAATCGGCGCGCCGCAGGCATAAACCTGATGCGCGCTTAATTCAGGTAAATCTTGCAGCACCGCGTTGTGCACAAAGCCAGTGCGGCCAGCCCACGCGTCTTCTGGCAACGCGTCAGACACCACCGGAATGTAGGTGAGGTTCGGCATGCTGGCTACTTGCTCAAACACCCAATCGTGCATGTACAAGTCTGCTGGCCTGCGCCCGCCCCAGTACAGCACGGCGGGGCGCGCAATGGCTTTGACGCGCATGTGTTCGATCATGGCCTTGATGGGCGCAAAGCCAGTGCCTGATGCCAAAAACACCATTGGCTTGGCGCTGTCTTCGCGCAGATAAAAGCTGCCGAACGGGCCTTCTACGCGCAAAATTTCTTTTTCTTTCATGTCACTGAAAACATGGTCAGTGAACTTGCCGCCTGGCGTGTGGCGAACATGAAGCTCAACACCCGGATTTTCTAGTTGCGTATGGGGGGCATTGGCCATTGAGTACGCGCGCCTGTCCCCATCGCGCAGCAAAAATTCAATGTACTGACCAGCGTGGTACTTGAAAACATCGGCCGCAGGCAACTGCAGGCGCAGCGCCATCACGTCGTGCGACAGCTTGGCCAGGCTGGCTACCCGCGTGGGCATTTTTTTGATGGGGAAGGCGCTTTCGTCGGTGACCTGGCGCGACTCAATCACCACATCTGAATGGGCAATGCCGCAACACGTCAGGATAAAACCCTGTTCAGCTTCTTCAAGCGACAGCGCTTTCAGCTGATGCGCGCCGTGCGTGACTTCACCCGAGATTTTTTTGCATTTGCAAGACCCGCAGGCCCCGTCTTTGCAGCCGTAAGGCAGGCCAATGCCTTGGCGCATGGCGGCGGCCAGCAGTGCTTCGTCTGGGTTGGCGGTAAAGGTGCGCCCGCTGGGCTGCACGGTGATGCTAAAACTCATAGTCGTTATCCTTGGCGTCTGCAGGTTAGTTTTTACTTTATTTTTGTTGGTCGCCGCGCACTGCGGTTTATTACGGTTGTTCTAATTTTGCCTTCAAATTCAAGTCCTTTAGGCGCACTGCCTTCGCGTTTTCGCCGCCAGCGTGTGTTGATCATCGGCTGCGGCGATGTGGGCCAGCGAGCGGCTGTTTTTTTGCCCAAGCGCGTCAATGTGATGGCCGTGACGTCGTCGCCCGCCAAAGTGCCCGCACTGCGCTTGCAGGGTATCAAACCATTGTTCGGCAATCTGGATGCCCCGGCCAGTTTGCGCCGCCTGGCTGGCCTGGCGCACCGCGTACTGCACTTGGCCCCGCCGCCTAATGACGACCCGCGCGGCCGCGTTGATCCACGCACCCAAGCGCTGCTGCGCGCCTTGCGCTTGCGCAGTGCCCCAACAGCGCTGGTTTATGGCTCCACCAGCGGGGTTTACGGTGATTGCCAAGGCCGCTGGGTGGACGAGACCCGGACAGTAGCGCCAGACACCTCCAGAGCTTACCGCCGGGTGCATGCTGAGCAGTTGCTGCGCTGGTTTGGCCGCAGCACCGGTGTCGGCGTTCATGCCCTGCGTATTCCGGGCATTTATGCGCCCAACCGCGAAGGCGGCACACCGCGCGCCAGGCTGGCCAAGGGCACGCCGGTGTTACTGGCTGATGACGACGTGTACACCAACCACATTCACGCTGACGACCTCGCCAGAGCCTGCCTGGCGGCGATGTGGCGCGGGCTGCCGCAGCGGGTGACCAATGTGAGCGATGACACCGATTTGAAAATGGGCGACTACTTCGATGCAGCAGCAGACCTGTACGGTGTAGCGCGGCCGCCCAGAATCTCGAGAGCGGCGGCGGCCACCGAGTTGCCTGCGATGCAAATGAGTTTTATGAGCGAGTCACGGCGGCTAATCAATGACCGCCTGAAGCGAGAGCTGAAGCTGGTCTTGCGCTACCCCACGCTGACTGAGGGCTTAGCAGAAAGCTGAAAGTGCTATAAAATAAAGAGCTGAAATCGCTCGTATTTATTGGGCTAAGAGGCTTTTTGTGCTTAAGTTTGCCCAAATTTGCTAACTTGGTGCCCAGGACTGGAATCGAGCCCGCTCATTTGTGAGCTTGGTCATCATCGCCAAAGGCGTGTAGTTCGGGGATGCAGAAAAAGTGTTGTTACCACTGGCTGGTGGTGCCCGGGGCCGGAATCGAACCGGCACGCCTCGCGGCGCGGGATTTTGAGTCCCGTGCGTCTACCAATTCCACCACCCGGGCAACGCTTTGTGCCTCCAATTATGGCACAGTAGTCACCATGAATTATCCGACTCTTGAAGATGCAATTGGCAACACGCCGTTGATGCGGTTGCAGCGCATTGGTGCAGCTGAAAATGAACTTCGTGGCAATGTGATCTTGGGCAAATTAGAGGGCAATAACCCGGCGGGCTCAGTCAAAGACCGCCCAGCGATTGCAATGATCAAGCGCGCAGAAGAGCGCGGTGAGATCAAGCCTGGCGACACGCTGATTGAAGCCACCTCGGGCAACACCGGCATTGCGCTGGCCATGGCTGCAGCGATCAAGGGCTACCGCATGATTTTGATCATGCCCGAGGACTTGTCGATTGAGCGCGCGCAAACCATGAAAGCGTTTGGTGCTGAATTGATCTTGACGCCCAAAAGCGGCGGCATGGAAAACGCCAGAGACCTGGCCGAGCGCATGCAAACAGGAGGCAAAGGCAGGGTGCTCGACCAGTTCGCCAACCTCGATAACCCGCGCGCCCACTTCGACACCACCGGCCCTGAAATTTGGCAGGCCACGGGCGGCACTGTCACGCATTTTGTGAGCGCCATGGGCACGACTGGCACCATCACAGGGGTGTCCAAGTATTTGAAGGCGCAAAACCCGGCCATCAAAATCATCGGCGCGCAGCCGTCTGAAGGCTCGCGCATTCCGGGCATTCGCAAATGGCCTGAAGCTTATTTGCCCAAAATTTACGACCCCAGCCACATTGATGAGCTGATGTTGGTCAGCCAACTCGACGCCGAGCACATGTGCCGCCGCATGGCGCGTGAAGAAGGTTTGTTTGCCGGCGTGTCGGCGGCAGGCGCTTGCTGGGTGGCGCAAGAAGTGGCCAAAACCGCAACTGACGCAGTCATCGTGTTTATTGTTTGCGACCGCGGTGACCGCTACCTGTCCACTGGCGTTTTTCCCGCCTGATTAAGCATTTTTCGGCTTTTATCGACGTTTAAGGGCATTTTTGGGTATCATTTAGCCCGGTAGCCCAATAAATACGGGCGCGAGCAGCTCCTGATAGCATAGCAAGATAGTACAACACAACACAACGGCAACCCATGACCCCAGAATTTAAATTTTGCCCGCAATGTGCTGCGCCATTGGCCATGGTTACGCAGCTTGAAGACGGCGGTGAAAAAGCCCGCCTGCGCTGCCCGGCTTGCGGCTATACCCACTGGAACAACCCCACGCCCGTGCTGGCTGCAGTAGTTGAAATTAATGGGCAAATTTTGCTGGCGCGCAACGCCGCCTGGTCAGGGCGCATGTTTGCCTTGATCACGGGGTTTATGGAAGCCAATGAGTCCCCGCAAGGCGGCATTGCTCGTGAGATCAAGGAAGAAACCAACCTCGATGCCTCAGCACTTAATTTGATTGGCGTGTACGACTTTCAACACATGAACCAGATCATCATTGCTTACCACGCCGTGTGCAGCGGCGACGTGAAGCTGTCGCCTGAGCTGGCCGAATACAAGTTGTACGACCCGGCTGACGTGCTGTGCTGGCCCGCTGGCACCGGCTACGCCATGGCAGACTTTTTAACGTCGCGCGGCTACACACCCAAGTTTGTTGACTGGAAGAAAAAAGATTTGGCAGTTGCGTAAAATCACGGCAACCGACCCAGAATTTTAAAAAGGCATCCATGCACATCGATAAAGAACTCGACACCCGCGGCCTGAATTGCCCCCTGCCCATTTTGAAGGCCAAAAAAGCGCTGACCGATATGCAAAGCGGCCAGCTGCTCAAAGTGATTTCAACCGATGCGGGCTCAACCCGTGACTTTCAAGCGTTTGCAAAACAAACTGGCAACGACTTGATGGAGCAACTGACCTCAGGCTCAGACTTTATTCACGTCTTGAAGCGGCGTTGAAGCTCCGCTGAAACCCTGGCAAATTGCGCGCGTAAGCTCAATTGAGTTTGAGCGTTTTCAAATAGTCTTTAAAGTGCGCGCCAACTTCAGGGTGCTGCAAAGCAAGTTCTACTGTGGCTTCTAAAAACCCTTCTTTGCTACCGCAATCGTAGCGCTTGCCCAAGTATTCATAAGCATAAACAGCTTCTTTGGCCAGCAAACTGGCGATGCCGTCAGTCAATTGCAGCTCACCGCCCACGCCCGGGTTTTGCCTGCGGATATGCGCAAAAACAGCAGGCGTCAAAATATAACGGCCCGCCACGGCCATGCGTGATGGTGCCGCTTCAGGCGCGGGTTTTTCCACCATGGCACTGACTTTTGTTAGGCGCTCGCCAGTTTTTTCGCCCGCCACCATGCCGTAGCGCCGGGTGTGAGCCAACGGCACTTCTTGCACCGCCAATACCGACCGACCGAGCACTGCAAACTGCTCGGCCATTTGCGCCAACACAGGCTTGCCATCGGCTGGCCCCACCATCAAATCGTCTGCCAGCAGCACCGCAAACGGCTCGTTGCCCACCAAATGTTCAGCGCACAACACGGCATGGCCCAAACCAAGCGAGCGCGGTTGGCGCACATAAGAAAAGTCCATGTCAGCAGGCTGCACCGACTGCACCAGCGCCAGCAGTTCAAGCTTGCCCGCCACTTCAAGTTCGTTTTCCAGCTCGTAAGCGGTGTCAAAGTGATCTTCGATGGCGCGCTTATTGCGGCCAGTGACAAAAATCATGTGCCGAATGCCAGCGGCATAAGCTTCTTCCACCGCGTATTGAATCAGCGGCTTGTCGACCACCGGCAGCATCTCTTTGGGCTGTGCTTTGGTGGCGGGTAAAAAGCGGGTACCCAAGCCGGCTACTGGGAAAACCGCTTTTTTCAGTAGGGTGGTATTTTCCATAGACTTCTCTGTAAGTTAAGCATAAAGTATTGTAGACATGGTGTTTTCTGCGTGTCAGTGTTGGCGCGGTTAGCTTGACAGAAAGTTGCTATTCTTCATTTGGCCTGCGCAGGATAATGTGAAAATCTTGGGACGCAGAAAAGGGAAAAAACCTAGTGGACATCTTACTTCTAGACGCGTTGGTGCCAGAGGCCAAAGCATGGCTAGAGACGCAGCACAGCCTAGACTACCGGCCCGAGCTGGCCAACGACATGGTCGCGCTGCGCAAAGCGGCGTACAAAACGCGCGGCATTCTTTTTCCGCGCTCTACCGTCGTACAGCAAGAGCTGCTTGGATTTCTACCAAAGCTCTGCGCAATTGCCCGTTTGCACGTAGGCACCGACAACACCGATCTGGACGCCTGTAAAGAGCGTGAAATCAAGGTCATTCATGCCAGCAGCGCCAGTGTGCGGTCTAACGCGGAATATTTGCTGGCCTGCTTGCTGCTGCTGTACCGGCGCGGAATCGTGTCTAGCCTGGTCGGGCGCAAGCAAGCCCAGCCAACGGTAGGTCGCGAGTTACACGGCAGCACGGTGGCTTTGTTGGGCCTGGCCCCAACTGCGCACACACTTGCCGGTATGTTGCACGGGCTCGGTGCCCGGCTGATTGGCTATGACCCGGCTGTGCACCACACTGCGCCCATTTGGGCCCGATTAAACATTCAACCCGTCACGCTGACTGAACTGGTGAGTCGGGCTGATGCCGTGTCGGTGCAAATGCTGTACGCGTCGCGGTTCAAGTTTTTTATCGGCACCAAATTGCTGGCCGCTTGCAAGCGCCATCAGTTGTGGGTGGGAATCAGCCGCAGCGAGTTGTTTGACCCGGATGCGCTGGCCGCCGCCTTAAAAGACGGGCGAATTGAAGCCTGTATTGTGGATGGCGCCGAGGCCGGTTTTGTTGACGAACGCTCACCCCTTAACGGACTTAGAAATTTGTTCATCACGCCGCGGCTGGGCTCGAACACGCGTGAGGCCAGGTTGCGCGCCAGCTGGTACGTGGCGCACCGCATGCACGAGGCCATCGTTGCGCAGCACAGTAACTTTGCAGGTTTGCACCACAGCGCGCCGATGGACCTTGAATTGCCGGGCGCGGGCTCAGGCGCAGCGCGGCGGCCGGGCGATGCTGCTGATTCAGGTTACAGCCCCACGCAAGGCGCACTGCTGTCGGGCGAAAACGATTCGGGCTTTTTCGTCAGGTAGCCAACAGGGGGTTTGCGCCTGATCAGGCAAGGCGAGCTAACTGCTCGCGCAGCTTGCCTAAGGTGTCAGTGAAGTCGGCCAAGCGCTTTTGCTCTTGCGCCAGCACGGCAGGCGGCACCTTGCTAACAAAGGCTTCGTTAGCAAGCTTGGCCTGCACCTTGACCAGCTCGCCTTCCAGGCGCGTGATTTCTTTGCCCAAGCGAAGCTTCTCAAGCCCCACATCAACTTCCATGTGCAGGCAAATTTTTGCGTTGCCCACCACCGACACTGGCGCGGCTTGTGCTGCTGCTGCCCATGCCGCTTCGTCATCGAACACTGTCACCTCACTCAGCTTGGCCAGCGCTTTAATCACAGCGCTTGATTGCGTCATGAATTGCGCGTCACCCACTACATAAAGCGGCAAGCGCGTGGCAGGCGACACTTTCATTTCACCGCGCAACTCGCGTGTGGCGTCGACCAGCGCTTTGAGCTTGGCGACATGTGCCTCAGCCACTTCGTCAATTTTGTTAGGCTGGCTTTGCGGGTAGGCGGCCTGGCCGATGTAGGTGGTTTTTTTGGTGACTGCCACTACAGCAACCTGTTGCCACAATGACTCGGTGATGAACGGAATCACCGGGTGGGCCAAGCGCAAAATCGCCTCCAACGTGCGGATCAGCGTTCGGCGCGTGGCACGTTTTTGTGAATCATCGCCCGTCTGAATTTGCACCTTGGCAATCTCTAAATACCAGTCGCAAAAGTCATTCCATACAAACTGGTAAATGCTGCTGGCCACGTTGTCCAGTCGGTAGTCTTCAAAGCCTTTTGCTACGTCTGCTTCCACGCGCTGGAGCGTCGAAGAAATCCATCTATCGGCTTGCGAGAAGCTCATGTAGTTGTGGAATTCGCCACCGGGCTGACATTGCTCTTTGGTGTGCTCAGCCAACCCGCAGTCCTGGCCTTCGCAGTTCATCAGGGTAAAACGCGTGGCGTTCCAGAGCTTGTTGCAAAAGTTGCGATAGCCCTCGCAGCGCTTGCTGTCAAAGTTGATGCTGCGGCCCAAGCTGGCCAGCGACGCAAAGGTAAAGCGCAGTGCATCCGCACCATAGCCAGGAATGCCCGCAGGGAATTCTTTTTCAGTTAGTTTGCGCACTTGGGGTGCCGTCTCGGGCTTGCGCAGACCTTGCGAGCGTTTGCCGAGCAACGGGGCCAGCTCAATGCCATCGATCAAGTCCACCGGGTCCAGCACGTTGCCTTCAGACTTGCTCATTTTTTTGCCTTGAGCGTCCTTGACCAAGCCGTGGATGTACACGTGTTTGAA
>JANMWH010000377.1:0-11930 GCA_031393945.1 Polaromonas sp.
CCGAATCCGAATCCGAACCCGAATCAATTCCCCATCCCGTCCTGGCTGGGCTGAGGAGCGCAAAAGCAAGCGGACCAGGGCGCTCGCTTGTTTGAGGCTTTAGCCGAGTTTGCGAGTGACCCCGCTTGATTTGAGCACCGCAAGGAACCGCGAAGCGGCCCAGCCTGCGGGTCGCCTTTTCTTTGCTTACTTTCTTTTGGCGAAGCAAAAGACAAGTGAGTAGCAGCCGGGCTACCCCCGGCAAACCCAATGAAGGCAAAACGCTACAAAATTAAGAGCTGATAACGACCGAATCTAAAGCGCTAAAGCCTCATCAACAGCAACAACCTCACCCCGAAGCGACCGCATAGGCGCCTCAGTAATCCTGACATCCACCAACTGCCCAATCAACCGATCGGCCCCAGCAAACACAACTGGCCGATTACATTCAGTCCGCCCAAAAAGCGCATTGGGAGTTTTGCGAGCCGGTCCTTCAACCAACACGCGTTGAACAGTCCCAAGCCGAGAAGCGCTAATACCCTCCACACTTTTATCAATCGTCGCTTGCAAATGTTGCAAGCGTTTTAACTTCACGCTGTGCGGCGTGTCGTCTTTGATATTCGCGGCGGGCGTGCCGGGCCTGGGGCTGTAGATGAAACTGAACGATGTGTCGTAACCCACGTCGTCAATCAGGCGCATCATTTTGTCGAAGTCTTCGTCCGTCTCGCCCGGAAAGCCGACGATGAAGTCGCTGCTCATGGCCAGGTCAGGCCTGATGGCGCGCAGTTTGCGGATGGTGCTTTTGTATTCCATGGCGGTGTAACCGCGCTTCATGGCCATCAAAATCTTGTCGGAGCCGTGCTGCACGGGCAAGTGCAGATGGTTGACCAGCTTGGGCAGCTTGGCATACGCGTCAATCAGGCTTTGGGTGAACTCGTTGGGGTGGCTGGTGACGTAGCGGATGCGCTCGATGCCGGGAATGTCGTGCACGTAGTCGAGCAGCGTGGCGAAGTCGGCGATCTCGGTCGATGTACCCATCTTGCCTCGGTAAGCATTCACGTTTTGGCCGAGCAGCGTGATTTCTTTTACGCCTTGGTCGGCCAAGCCGGCGACTTCAACCAGCACGTCTTCAAACGGGCGGCTTACCTCTTCGCCACGGGTGTACGGCACCACGCAGTAGCTGCAGTATTTGGAGCAGCCTTCCATGATGCTGACGAATGCACTGCCGCCCTCAACGCGTGCAGGCGGCAGGTGGTCAAATTTTTCGATTTCTGGAAAGCTGATATCTACCTGTGGCTTGCCCAATTTGGCGCGCTTGGAAAGCAAGTCAGGCAGGCGGTGCAGCGTTTGCGGGCCAAAAACCACGTCAACATACGGCGCGCGCGCAATGATGGCTGCGCCCTCCTGGCTGGCCACACAGCCGCCGACACCAATCAACACGCCTTTTTCTTTGAGGTGTTTGACACGGCCCAAGTCGCTGAACACTTTTTCTTGCGCCTTTTCACGCACTGAACAAGTGTTGAACAAAATCAAATCGGCTTGTTCCATGTCTTGCGTCGGCTCGTAGCCGTCTGCCGCGCGCAAAACATCTTGCATTTTGTCCGAGTCATACTCGTTCATTTGGCAGCCGAAGGTTTTGATAAAGACTTTTTTAGACATGATGTGACCGAAAATATGCTATTTATTCAGGAGCTGCTCGCGCCCATATTTATTGGGATACAGGGCTATTTGATGCCTAAAACAGGCGAAAAAAGGGCAAAACCCCATCAAACCGGCTTACTAGGCCAGCTTACTGCTTGTATTTGGGCAGCTGGTTGTAGGGCGTGTTGCCGTTGTCTTGCGGCGCTGCAGTCGGCGCGCCAAACAGCGAGCCGATGTTGCTGGAAAAGCCAGTAGCTTGGCCGGGCATTTTTACCTTAGCTTCTTCAGTCGTCAGTACCCAGACGTTTTGCACCAAGCCAATGTTGTCACGCGTGTAGTTCACTACCAGCTTGGCGTTGGTAAGCGTGCCTGATAAAACCAGCGCGTTGCTGGCATCACGAATGCGAACGCCGGGCGACAGGCGATCGGCTTTGCCGTCTATGGCGATGTCGGGCGTGCCGATCACCACCAATTCGCCGCGCTTGGCGTCTGGCGGAAACTTGCGAATGTTGGGGCTGTCTTCTGTCTGCGCCTGAGCTGCACCGCCGATGAGTGCAAGCAAAGCAATAGTAAATAGAAATCTTGAAATCCAGCGGTTCATGGTGTTTGTCCAGAGGCTGTCAAATCGGGGCCGCCGCGATGCGCGCGGTGGCGAAATATGGTGGTGATAGGTGGATTTGAACCACCGACATCAGCATTATGAATGCTGCGCTCTAACCAACTGAGCTATATCACCCGAGCGCAAATTATAGCCAACAGTATCTGGAAGTGTTCAACCCAGGCTCAAGAATGCGTAAACACGGGCTTGCGCTTGTTCACAAACGCGTCCATGCCCTCTTTTTGGTCGTTGGTGGCGAACAAGGCGTGAAACAGGCGGCGCTCAAACATCACGCCATCGGCCAGGCCCGATTCAAACGCGCGGTTAACGGCTTCTTTGGCCGCCATCACGCTCGGCTGGCCGTAGGCGCAGATCATCAACGCCGCGCCCAGCGCCTCGTCCATCAGCTTGTCAAACGGCACCACGCGGCTAACCAAGCCTGCGCGTTCGGCCTCAACCGCGTCCATCATCCGGCCCGTTAGCGCCATGTCCATCGCTTTGGCTTTACCGACCGCGCGCGGCAGGCGCTGGGTGCCGCCTGCGCCGGGAATCACGCCAAGCTTGATTTCAGGCTGACCAAATTTGGCGTTGTCAGCCGCAATAATAAAGTCGCACATCATGGCCAACTCGCAGCCGCCACCTAACGCAAAGCCACTGACAGCAGCGATTACGGGCTTGCGAATGCTTTTGATTTGCTCCCAATTGCGCGTGATGTAGTCGCCCTTGTACACATCGGCAAAGCTGTAGTTGGCCATAGCGCCAATGTCTGCGCCTGCGGCAAAGGCTTTTTCGCTGCCGGTGATGATCATGCAGCCAATGTTGGCGTCTAGCTCAAAAGCTTTCAGGGCGCTGGCCAGCTCGTCCATCAGTTGGTCGTTAAGTGCGTTGAGTTGCTTGGGCCGGTTCAGCGTTACCAGGCCAACTTGGCGACCCTCGGGGCCCAGCGTGGTGGTGATGATGGTCTCAAAGGTCATGGGAATCTTTCGTTAATTAACTAGCCAAGCGTCTACTTTAGCGGCATCTTTTATCGACAGCCGCCACGTGGTGGCGGGCGGCGGTAAGGTCAGCTCCAGCCGCAGCAGGCGTTTGTCGCGCGACACCAGCGCAATGAGTTTTTTCGCAGTATCGGCGTAAAGCAGAAAATCATCCAGGCGCTGCATTCGCCAGCCGCCTGATCTGCCGTTTTTAGGGCTGACAGGCTCAACGCCCAGCCATTCGTCACCGGGCGCAAAACCGGCTTTTTCTGCCGCGCCGCCAAACAGCACTGTTTTCACAATCAACCCATTGGCCTCGCTTACCCGCAACCCCAAGCGCTGCGCTAATTGGGCCGGGTCGTCATGCACAGTCGCGCCGTGCTCGGCCAACAGCGCGCGCAGCGGCAGATCAGTTTTGCCGTGTACCCAGCTTTTTAGCTCAGCAGCAAACGACCGCTTACCCAAACTTTTTAACACTTCCGCAAAGTCAGCCTCACGCATTGGCCCGGCCTTGCAGTGTTGCCACAGCGCACGCATCACGTTGTCTAGCGTGGTGTGCCGTTCGCTGCGCAGCGTCAAATCAAAACACAGCGCTACCAGCGCGCCTTTGGTGTAGTAGCTCACCGTGGCGTTGGGGGTGTTTTCGTCTTGCCGGTAGTACTTGACCCAGGCATCAAAACTGGCCGCGGCCACCGATTGCACTTGCGTGCCCGGTGTTTGCATGACCTGGTTGATGGTTTTGTTCAGCAGCTTCAAATAACCCGCGTTGTCCAGCAGCCCCGCGCGGCGCAGCAACAAGTCGTCGTAGTAGCTGGTGAAGCCTTCAAAAAACCAGAGCAGCTCGGTGTAGTTTTCCTGGGTGTAGTCATAGCGGGCAAATTCAATGGGCCGCAGGCGCTTGACGTTCCAGGTGTGAAAGTACTCGTGGCTAATGAGGCCGCGCAGTGTGCCATAGCCTTCAGACGGTTTGGTGTCGTCAATACGCGGCAGGTCTTTGCGATTGCAAATCAGCGCGGTCGAGTTGCGGTGCTCCAGCCCGCCATAGCCATCGTCCACCGCGTTCAGCATGAAGAGATAACTTGAAAACGGTGGCCGGTTTTTAACCGATGGTTTGCCGTGCCAAAAGCGAATTTCTTCGTCGCAAATTTTTTGCGTGTCGGCCAGCAGCTTGGCGCCGTCAAACCCTGGCAGAGCACCCGCCACTACAAACCGGTGCGTCACGCTGCCTGCCATGAAAGTGCCGCTCCAAAAAGTGCCGAGTTCTACCGGGCAGTCGACCAATTCATCGTAATTGGCAGCGCCGTACGTGCCAAAACCTTGTTTATTGACTTTCAAAGCGGCCAAGCCAGTGGCCACTGACCAGACAAGACTCTTATTGGGCTCGACCACTTCAAGCACTTGGTGGGACGCTTCCTGGCCGTGCACTTTCAAGCACACGCTGGTGCCATTAAAAAAGCCGCGCTCTGCGTCTAGCCACGCCGTGCGCACCGAGTTGTCGTGCGCGTAAACCTCGTACTTGATCACCAGCGGCTTCCCCGGGTTGCACGCTACTTGCCAAGTGCATTTGTCCAGCTGGGCAATCGTCAATTTGCTTCGGCCTTGCTGGGCTGCTAAATTTTGCAGGTTTTTTGAAAACTCTCGCACCAAGTAGCTGCCCGGAATCCACACCGGCAACGACACGAGTTGCTCTGCCGCAGGCTGCGCGATCGTCAACGTCACCGCAAACAAGTGGGCGTTGGTGTCGTGCACGGCAATTCGGTAGTAAGTGGGCAGAGCGGGAAGAACTGACAAAGCAGGCAACACAGCAACAGGTTTTTTCATGGGCTTATTTTTGACATTCAGGGCAAAAGAATACACCGCGACCACCGAGGTCAATCCGCGCGACTGGCGCGCAGCAAACTCGGCAGGGCAAGCCTTGGCGGTCAAACACAAAAAAGCGCGCGGCTTCGTAGTCATTGCCGCTGGCTCTGAGGGCTTTGTAGTCTGCAGTTGGCACCAACACGCCATCATGTCGCACGCTGCGCCAGCTCAAGCGGTGAATCACCTTGGCCAGCGTTAGCAGCCGCGCAGGTGAAAGCTCGCCCACCCGCAAGCCCGGATTCAGGCGCGCTACAAACAAAATATCAGCCCGCAGATAGTTACCCAACCCGGCCAGCACGCCTTGGTCAAGCAGCGCAGCGGCCAAATTGCGACGCGGAAAACGCAGCAGCTGCGCGGCAAGCATGGCCGGTGTGATGCCCTCGCCCAGCACTTCGGGCCCCAGCTTGGCGATGTAGGGGTGCTTGCCTTCATGCCCCACGCGCAGCCACGCAAAATCAGTCGCGCTGTACAGCACCACACGGTGATCTGCGGTACGCATTACCAAGCGCTGCTGCCGGGCCAGCGGTTCATCATGGTGTGAATGCACGCGCCACTCGCCGTACAACTGATTGTGGGAATACAGCACATCGCCGGTTGAAAACTCGGTCAACATCGCTTTGCTGCGCGCGTGAACGCGCACCACGATTGCACGCTTTAAGCGGCGACTGCGCGCTTGAAGCGACGGGTACAGCAACGTCAGCTCAATCGCCTGGCCTGCCAAGGCGCCGTGCAGCTGGCGCGCTGCGCGGTAGATTTCAGGGCCTTCAGGCATGCGCCGCTTGCACTTAACTTAAATGGCAGCCGCGCCAAGTACGCAACTGAGCGTGGCCACAATCGTCAGCCGCAAACGCATGGGCAACCATTGGCTCAACCCGGCGGGCGGGTAGGTTTTTCTGTCGACCAAATAACAGGCCACCAGCGTTAACCCGAGCAAAGGCAGCGCGGCGTAAGCCGGTAGCATCAGCGCCAGCCACGCGACCAAAGACGGCGTAACGCCCCAAAAGAAATGAAAACGCTGCGCTTGATTGCCCTGCATAAAACCAATGCCCCAATGCACGCCGCCCAAAAACGACGCAATGGCGGCCGCATAAGCACCCAGCGCAATTGCTACAAACGGCAGCAGTTCAGCCTCTACCAGCCACAGCAGCGCAGCCAGCAGCACGAACGGAACCAGCCCAGCGTAACCCAGGCGGTGGATGGTTGAATGAGCGGACATACGAAATACTAAAAAAATAGCCCGGCCGCGGGCATCAAAGCAAATCCGCGAACTGCGCCACATCGCGCCGCGCGCGCTCGTAAAACTTGCTGAATGACCGGCACGCCATCGACGGATTGGGCAGCAAGCGCGGCGCTGCCTGCAGCGTAGCGCTGCGGGCCAGTGCCTCGCGGTAACCGGGGAAAAGCGTAGCCTGCGCAATGACCCGCGCCTTGCCAGGCAAGCTGAGTTGCGCCAGGTCGCCTACCCAAATGCCGTCTGTCACATCGGCCATGGCCGACAACACGAACCGCCAGCGCTTTTCAGACCACGGTAACAGTTGGTGCGCGGGCGTGTGAATGACGCCTATGCGCAGCATGTCCGCACCATCTGGCCGTCGCTCGGCCAAGCTGAACGGATGAACCAACTCTAGGTGCGAGCCAGCTGGCGTAGCATTTGCTATTTTATCAATAGCTGCTTGCGCCCGATTTGATTGGGCAAAAGCATCAAAAGACTCACCGGGAGCGGCTAAAAGGGCAGGTTCGGCAAGCCCTGCGTGTTGGCCCCGCTCTGCACCCGCATCGCCGCGCTGGCGTGCCAGCACGTCAAGCGCTTCGTAACTTTGATCAATAACCGTCCCGCTGCAGTCCCATGCCTGCCGAGCGCCTGCGGGGGCGTACTTCATCACGTTTTCAGCATTGAACAAATACGGCTTGCTTGAAAACGTAGCCGCTACCCACTGCCAGCTCAAGTGGTTGCTAGGCAAGTCGCCGTCGAGCAAGTGGCCATACAGCCAGTCAGCCCCGGCGCGCCAGTGCACTTTGCGAACGTGCACCACGTAGCTGGCCAGCCACATGCGCAGGTGGTTGTGCAAGTAGCCGGTGGCGTACAAAATGCGCACGGCATTGTCAATAGCTGGCACGCCGGTGCGCCCTTCGCGAATATCTTGCGGCAGCGTATTGGCGTACTGGCCATGCCAGGGCGGCGCGCCGTGCATATCTTGCAAAATGGCGTCGCCGTGGTTGCCAGCGCGGCTCCACACGTGATGGAAAAATTCGCGCCAGCCGAATTCAAACACCAGCTTGTCTTCAAACGTCAGCGCGTGCTGCCCGTGAATGTGGCGCGCTGCCTCGGGCATGCTGAGCAACCCGTGCGTGAAGTACGGCGACAAGCCCGTCACAGCCCCGTCGAGCGCATTGCGGGTTTTGGCGTAAACACTTGGCTTGACGGCATCCAGCCTTGCAAACGCAGCAGCCCGTGTGGGTTCAAACGCCAGCAGGTATGGCGGCACGCCCAGGCTTTTGCTTAGCTCGGCCGCCTGCGCAGCAGCTAAACTGCCGGCAGCCGCGTTATTTGGCATCGGTCAAAAATCGCTCAATTTCGGGTGTGCCAATGGCTCCAGGTGAGCGTGAACCGTCTGCGAAAAAGCTGGTTGGCGTGCCTGTAATCCGGTGCTTGGCACCAAACTCTTTGTTGCGGTCAATGGCGCTGGTGTCGCAGGTGGCTTTGGGCACGGGGACGTCGCGCACCATCAGGTCAAGCCAGGCTTTGCCGCGGTCTTTGGCGCACCAGATGCTTTTGGTTTTTTCTACTGAATCAGGACCCAACACTGGGTACAAAAACATGTACACAGTCACGTCGTTGACCTTTTGCAGGTCACGCTCGAAGCGCTTGCAAAATCCGCAGTTAGGGTCTTCAAAGACCGCCATTTTGCGTTTGCCGTTGCCGCGCACAATCGTGAAAGCGTCTTTTAAAGGCAGCGCGCCAAAGTCAATAGCGCTGAGTTTGTCGGTTCGCTCTTGCGTCAAATTGCGCTTGCCTTTGGTGTCCAGCAGCACGCCCTGGATTAAAAAATTTCCTTCCGCGTCGGTATAGAAAATATCGCTGCCGTTCACGCGGACTTCAAACAAGCCCGCCATAGGCGTTTTGCTGACCTCATCTATTTTGGAAAACGCTGGCAGCCGCTCAGCCAAGTTTTTACGGATGATCGACTCTTGCGCCAGTGCCGCGTTTAAACTGCACGCCATTAAACCCAACACTGCTATTGATTTTAGAAATTTCATGATGCTTCCAATGGCTTTTAACTGAAATGAGGTGAAGGCTAAACCATCGCTTTGACGCGGTGTTAACCCAAGAAGTTCATTAGACCGCAAACCAGATGTCAAACCGACAACCCCGCGGCGCGCCTTGTCAGCCAGTTTTTGATGCCTTGGCTGGCTTCAAACCCGTTCATGCCCCAGTTGCGGGCTGCCTGCCACGGCGCACCGGTTTGCGCAAACAGGTTGTGCAGGCCGTCAGTCACCGCACCAACAGCGGCGACTTCTGCCTTTCGCGCGCGTTCATACCGGCGCAGCAATTTTTCGTCGCCCAAACCGCGCCAGTATTCACGCCCGGCCAGCACGCCAGCCAAGCTGGCGGCGTCTGCAAGCCCCAAATTCAAACCCTGCCCGGCCAAGGGGTGCACTGTGTGCGCTGCGTCGCCGGCCAGCGCCCAACCGGGCCCAACCCAATGCTGCGCAACCGACAAGGCCAGTGGCCAGGTTGCGGTGGGGCTAGCCAAAGTCAGCAGGCCTGCCTGCTCGCCACAAACCGACATGACGGCCGAGCAAAAATCTGACGGCGGCAAGCTGGCTAACATATCGGCCCGCTCTGCGGCAACTGACCACACCAAGCCAGTAGTGTTGCCACGCGCGCCGCCCATGGGCAAAAGCGCCAGCACCTCCCCGCCCACAAACCACTGGCGTGCTGCACCGCCATGCGGCACGCTGCAGGTCAGGCGGGCGGCAATCGCTTTTTGCGGGTAGGGCTTTTTTGTCCAATCGGCTGCAACGCCAGAGCGGCTGGCGCTTTTTTGGCCTTCGCAAATAACCGTCAGCGCGGCGGGCGCAGGTTGCTGCACGCTTTCAATGTGACTTTGGAAACGGCAGGCATCCAGCAGGTTTTTTTCAAGCGTCGGCACATCCACAATCCAGGCGAGCGCATCTTGCCCAGCACTTTGCGCATTAAAACGGATGGCGCCGCGGTCATCGCCCCATACCTGCATGGTGCTCACCGGTGTCGCCAGATCCTCCGTTGGCCAGACCCGCAAGGCTTCCAGCAGTTGCATGCTGGTGCGGTTCAAAGCATAGGCCCGAACATCTTGCACCGCAGGCTCTGTTGAGGCGGGCCTTACGCACAGCGCCACGCGCAAGCGCTCTTTGGCCAATAGCAGAGCCAGCGTGCGGCCTACCACGCCATCACCGCGAATACACACATCAAACGTCTTGGTCATGAGTGCATTTTAGAAGGCAGGGCAAAATTGGCGCTGCAGCTTTTATTTGCCCCTTCCGCCTAACCTTTACCGGGCTCGGGCCACGTGCCTGAAAACGGTTCATTCTGAATGCCCTCTGTGAACGATCAACTCCCATCGGCCCCGAGCCCGTTTGACACGACTGCGGTGATCACCCAACTCGTGGTGTACCCCATCAAATCGTGTGCGGGCGTGGCAGTAAAAGAGGCGGTGCTGCTGGACACGGGGCTGGAGTTTGACCGCGCCTGGATGGTGGTGGATGAGCACGGCGAATTTCTAACCCAACGCGAACTGCCGCGCATGGCGCTTGTGCAGCCGCTACTCAAGCACTTCGAAATGGTGCTGCGCGCGCCTGGCATGCTGGCATTGCACGTGAAATTGGACGAGGTTGAAGCGCCCGTACGCGTGCGGGTCTGGGACGACGATGTAGCAGCGTTTGACATGGGTCCCACTGCTGCCCAATGGTTTTCAGACTTTTTAGGCGTCGAATGCCGCCTGGTGCGGTTTGACCCTGGCCACAAACGCCTGAGCAGCCGCGACTGGACGGGCGATATTGAAGCGCCGAACCAGTTCAGCGATGGCTTTCCGGTGCTGGTGATCAGCGAGGCGTCGCTGGCGCAATTAAATGACAAACTGGTAGCCGATGGAACCAGCGCAGTCAGCATGTCGCGCTTTAGGCCCAATATTGTTTTGGGCAACGCGTCAGACGGTGAGTTGATCAATGCGCACGATGAAGACCGCTTTGACGTATTGCACATCACCACCAATGAGGGCGTGGTGCAGCTCAAACCGGTCAAGCCCTGCCCGCGTTGCCCGATACCGAATATTGACCCTTTGAGCGCCATCAGCAGCCCCGAAGTAGGTGACATGCTGCAAGGCTACCGCCAAGACCCACGGGTGAATGGCGCTGTTACTTTCGGCATGAACCTGGTGCGGCTCGGTGCAGCCGACTACACGCTTCGGGTAGGGCAAGCCGTACAAGGTAACTTTCGCTTTGACTGACCCGGAAACTGCAAGCGGGCCTGACGGGAAGTGACCTACACTTCCACACCTGGTTTTTTACCTAATTTTCACCAGTTATTGATGGTTTTTGAAGGCTTTTTATGAGTTTGAAATGCGGCATCGTCGGCTTGCCTAATGTCGGTAAATCCACCCTGTTCAATGCGCTGACCAAGGCGGGCATTGCGGCTGAAAATTACCCGTTTTGCACCATCGAGCCCAATGTGGGCATTGTTGAATTACCAGACGCCCGGCTGGCGCAATTGTCTGAAATTGTTCAGCCTGAAAAAATCGTGCCTGCGATTGTTGAGTTTGTCGACATTGCTGGCTTGGTGGCGGGTGCCAGCACAGGCGAAGGCCTGGGCAACAAGTTTTTAGCGCACATCCGCGAAACCGACGCCACAGTGAATGTGGTGCGTTGCTTTGAAGACGACAACGTGATTCATGTGGCGGGCAAGGTTGACCCGATTTCTGACATTGAAGTGATTCAAACCGAGTTGTGCCTGGCCGACTTGGCCGCTGTTGAAAAAGCGCTGCACCGCGTGGCGAAAACCGCGCGCTCGGGTGACAAAGAATCCATCAAACTCGTGGCGATTCTAGAAAAATGCCAACTGGTGCTGAACGAAGCCAAGCCGGTACGCACCATCGAATTTAGCAAAGAAGAGCAACCGCTGCTTCAGCAATTTTTTCTGATTACTGCCAAGCCGGCGATGTTTGTGGCCAACGTAGCTGAAGACGGCTTTGTGAACAACCCGTTTTTAGACCGCTTGACCGAATACGCCAAAGCGCAAAACGCGCCCGTGGTGGCGATTTGCGCCAAGATGGAAGCCGAAATGGCCGACATGGAAGAAGACGACAAGAAAATGTTTTTAGCCGAGCTGGGCCAAACAGAGCCGGGCTTGAACCGCCTAATTGTTGCGGCGTTCAAGCTGCTGGGGCTGCAAACTTATTTCACCGCAGGCGTGAAAGAAGTCCGCGCCTGGACAATTCACGTCGGCGACACCGGGCCGCAAGCGGCCGGGGTGATTCACACTGACTTTGAAAAAGGTTACATCCGCGCGCAAACGATTGCGTTTGCTGACTACATCGCTTTTAAAGGCGAGCAAGGCGCGAAAGACGCTGGCAAGATGCGCAGCGAGGGCAAGGAATACGTCGTCAAGGACGGAGACGTCATGAACTTCCTGTTTTCAAGCTAAAACATGCTGTTTTGGTCGTTTTTAGGCATTAAATTGGCCTCTAGACCAATAAATACGGGCGCGAGCAGCTTCTGTATTAATAGCGTTTTAGGCACGGTTCATGACTGAACCCGTACGCCTTTCGAAGCGCCTGGCAGAAATGCTGCCCTGCTCACGCAGCGAGGCGGAGCAATATATCAAAGGCGGCTGGGTCACGGTC
>JANMWH010000381.1:0-2397 GCA_031393945.1 Polaromonas sp.
CTGCCGCTGATTCCGGCGAGCGGGTGAGTACTGTGATGGCTGTACTGGGTGCAAACGCCAGCGGTAAAACGGCTTTGCTCAAGCCAATCTTGTTTGTGGATTGGTTCATCACGCAGTCTTTCGCGACTGATCCAACAGAGAACTTGCCACTTGCACCGCATGCAGCAAGTCCCGCTGAACCAAGCGAGTTTGAAGTGGAAGTGGATTTTGACGGCCGTATTTGGCGTTACGTTTTGCGCTGCACCCCCCAGCGCGTATTGCACGAATCGCTTTACGTCAAGCACGAACGCATGCGTTATGTCTTTGTGCGGGACTGGAACGAACAAAAGCAGAGCTACGAGGTCAAGCAGCATGATTTCGGTTTCGCACCTGCCGAGGCACGCAAGGCGCGCCAAAATGCCTCGTTGATTGCAACTGCTGCGCAATACGGCGTGCCATTAGCGCAACGCCTCGTGGAAGGTGGCGCGGTGACTAACATCAACGCGTTCGGTCGGATTACCAACGATGCAGGACAAATGGTAAGGGCAGCTACTTTCTTCGCCCAGAATGAAACTCAGCGCGGTTCGTTGATACGTTTGCTTAGTTCGTGGGATTTAGGGCTTAACGATTTGCAGATACGCGAAGTCCTTGTGCCAACCGTTGACGGTAAGGAGGAAAAGCTATTGGTTCCTTACGGTATTCATCGGTTAGCCGGTGATGGCGTTTTTGCCTTGCCATTTGGTTTGGAGTCGAGTGGAACGCAGGGAGCTTTTGTTTTATTGAGCCGTCTCCTACATGCGTTGGCAACTGGCGGCCTGGCGGTTATCGACGAATTTGAAAACGACTTGCACCCGCATATGCTGGAGCCGATTCTGGATTTGTTTGCCAACCCCGCTACAAACCCTAAGGGCGCGCAATTGCTGTTTACCTGCCATGCAATTGAAGTGCTGAATATTCTGCACAAGTCGCAGGTCACGCTGGTTGAAAAAGATGCCAATAACGAGAGCAGCGCCTGGCGGCTTGACAGCGTTGAAGGCATTCGCCACGACGATAACTTTTACGCCAAGTACATGGCGGGTGCGTATGGCGCTGTGCCGCAGTTATGAAAAAAAACTGACCCCGACGGGCTGTGCTGCGAACAGTTTTGTTGGTGGGCGAAGGCTATGCGGAAGTCGCCTTTATTGCACATCTGAAGGCGCTATATGTTTTTCGCGGTTGCGGTATCGCTTTAACGGTAAAAAATGCGCGTGGCAAGGGCGCGCTGCACGTGGTGGAAGTGGCCGTTAGCCAGTCTAGAAATAATGCCTTTGACGTTAAAGTGGCGATGCTCGACACCGATACTGGCTGGGACGAAGAGACACGAGCCCTTGCGCGCAGAGAAAACGTTCTTGTTGTTCCCTGCACCCCATGTCTTGAGGCCATGCTGCTCGCCTTGCACGGTGATATAGCTGAGGGCAGGTCATCGGCTCAGTGCAAGCAGGTGTTTGCTACCAAGTTTGCCGGTTCAGCTAGCGAGGCAAACATCTATGCCAAGCATTTTCCGTCAGACCTTTTGCAAAAAGCGCGGCTCTATTCGCCCTGGCTTAAACAGTTGCTGGCGCTGCTTGAGCATGGGTGACACACCGCACCGAGGTTTGCTAACTAGCTGCACCGCCGCGCTTTTCTGTCGCCAACGGTCATAAAAGCGCCCAGATTAAAACTCGGGGAGTAGCAGGCCGGCCAATTTAGCCTGAAATGGCCAATCTTGCCTGCCGAATAGTGGCTGTAGCCCAATAAACACGGGCGCTAGCAGCTCTTAAATTAATAGCGACCTGCTGCGTAACGCATACCCAACTCAACTCAAACCAAATTCAGCCAAATCTCATTTCGCCGCAAAAACGGCAGTGAAAACGGGCTGTTGTAGCGTGACGATACCGGCTCGCCTGTTGTCGCTATTGCAGCGGCGCTTAAAGCGCTGCGCAGTTTTTGCAGTTGTTCTTGGTAGGTGCTTTGCGACCAGCTGCCTGAAAACTGAATCACCGCCAAGCGGCTGCCGGGCACTTCGCGCAGTTTGACGCGTACATCAAGCGGCTCGGGCAGGGTGGCCAGCGTGTAGCCTTTGGGCATAACGAACTGCACCACAAACCCGCCAGGCGCAGCGGCCTGCGTTACTGGCGCGGTCATGTCCAGCTTGACGGGCGGAGCAGGCGCAACGGCGGCTTGCGTGACGGGCGCTGTCATCTCTAATTTGCGTTCGCCCTTGTTTTTGCCAAAAATATAGCCGCCCAGCAAGCTGAAACCCTGGCTGCCCGCCTCGCTGGCCGGGCCGGGCACGACAACCTCTGCCACAAGGTAAGGCGCGTACTGCCGCACTTCAAACACATCAGTTTTTTGCACTACCGTGTAGGTGGGCTCGTCAATGGCTTGGGCGGGGTTGGG
>JANMWH010000399.1:0-2239 GCA_031393945.1 Polaromonas sp.
CCAAAATCACGAATTTTCGAGGACAACGCCCTCGATGAGATTAGCTACGTCTTCGCACTTATCGGTAATCGTCTCCAGCAGCTCATAAACCGCCTTGAGCTTGATGACTTCGCGCACATCTGGCTCTTCGCGAAACAATCGGCTCATGGCTGATCGCATGACGCGATCGGCATCGGATTCAAGTTTGTCGATTTCTTCGCAGGTTTTCAAAGCCGCCTCCGCCGTGGCAGCCTGGCTGACGTTGGCCAGCAAAGACACAGCGTGCTTCAAGCGCACGCAGCACTTCACGCTGAGCTCGGTCAGCCGCACGATATCGTCGTTCATGGTGCGCACGTCGTACAGCGTCATCGTCTCTGCTGAATCCTGAATCAGGTCGGCGACGTCGTCCATGGTGTTGATCAGCTTGTGAATTTGCTCACGGTCAATCGGCGTGATGAAGGTCTTGTGCAGTGTGCGGTTGACTTCATGCGTGATGCGGTCAGCAGAGCGCTCAGCATGGTCCACCTCGCGGTTGTAGGCTTCACGCTTTTCAACATCGCTGTAGTTCGCCACCATGTTTGAAAAGGCGTTGGCAGCCTCAACAATATAAGCTGCATGCTGGTTAAACATTTCAAAAAAATTGCCTTCGCGGGGCAGCAACTTGCCAAACAGCATGTGAATTCCTTTTTCGCCAAGATACAAATATGTCTTTTTTATGACTGGCGAAAGTTTAACCGCGATGGCTGCCCCACTAGCGCGGTTGCTACATGCAGCAGCGCCCTGCACGTTGCACGGCGCTGCTTGGGGCAACTGCTTAAAAAGCCGCTTGCAAGCCCACTTTCAAGCTGCGGCCCGGCAAGGGTGGCGCATTAGGAAACGCCGTGGTGGTGAGAATCGACGTCGCGCTGTAGGCCAACTTGTTAGTGATGTTGTCCAGGCGTGCGTACCAAAGCAGGCTCGTTCGCCCGGTGTTCATTCGGTAGTTGACGCCCGCGTTCCACCGCGTGTTGGCATCGGCCGCCTGGTCACCTGCTGGCAGGCGGCTTTGCTTGGCCGAATAATCAAAACCCACATTGGCGCCCAACGGGCCGCTGGCGTATTTCAGGGTTGCTCCAAAACGAAACGGCGCAATTCGCGGCAACGACCCGCCAGAATTCAGATTGGTTGCCCGAACCAGATCAGCGCGTAGCGCAAGATCAAGCGGCGAAGCGCCTTCAACCAAGCGAATGTTGCCGCTTGCCTCAAAGCCCACAAACCGCGCACGTACCTGCTGGTAACGGAACTCATTTAGCGGGTCGAGCGCCAAGCCAGTTGCTAGCGAAAACCCAGGGTTGGCCGGGTCGTCCTCGGGGTTGACTTCGCCGTCTTCCGGGTTGCGGGTGGCGCCAGATTGCGTCAGCGCAATGTAGTTTTTAAACTTGCTGACGTAGGCGTTAACTGCAAACGTATTCGCGCCGGACTTCCAGGCTGCACCCACATCAACCTGCACGGCGCTTTCTTTACCCAAGTTGAAGTCGCCCACTTCATAGGCGGCGGTAGCAATGTGCGGACCATCGGCAAACAGCTCGTAGTCTTTTGGCGCGCGCTGGGTGCGCGCCAAATTACCCGTGAGTTGCCACTGTGGCGCTACGTCCCACAGCGCGCCAGCTGCGAAGCTGGTGGGCTTAAAGTCGCGCTGGCCCGGCACAAATTTGGACAGCGCCGGGTTAGGGTTGCCAAACGACTCAACCTTGACCGACTCCAGGCGGCCGCCCAGCGTTAGCTTGCCCCAACTGGTTTTGAGCTCTTCGTAGCCAAACAACGCGTTTTGCCGGGTGCGGCTGTACGGCGCAAAAGCTTCAGCACCATCTGCCGAAAAACGCGAGTTGTCTAGCTGTAAGCCCACCAGCCCTTCGACGTTGCCCAACTTGGCATGGCGCGCTTCCACCCGCAAATCGCTGCCCTTGTTTTTGAACACCGTGCCGGCTTCCGGCCCCTGAAATTCAGTGTGGGCGTAGTCGGTGCGGCTGTACTGCGCCTTGATGCTTTGAATGACAGAGCCCAGGTTGCGAAGTTCACCTTCGATAGCAAAGCGGTTTGACTTCATTGCAATAGTGACATCGGCTTCTGCCACTGTTCCATAGTCGCTGCGGTAAGTACTGGCAGACAAACCCAGATAACCGTCAGTAAAAAACACCGATCCGCCCACCGCACCACCGCTAATCCGGCTTTGCGAATTGCAGATGCGCCGCGCGGTGTACGCGCCAGCGGCTTTGTCGCA
>JANMWH010000414.1:0-2816 GCA_031393945.1 Polaromonas sp.
CTCAAAGAAATTGACGAAAACCTCGGGCTGATCAAACCCGGCAGTTTGGTGGTGGACCTCGGCAGCACACCCGGCGCGTGGAGCCAATATGCCCGCCGCAAAATGTCGCCGCAGGGCGCGGCTGCAGGCGCGTTAAACGGCCAAATTGTGGCGCTTGACTTGCTGCCAATGGAGCCGATTGAAGGCGTAGTGTTTATTCAAGGCGACTTTCGTGAGCTTGAGGTGCTGCAACTTGTAGAGCAAGCTTTAAGCGCAGGCGGGGCGTCTGGCGCCAACGGTCAAAAGCTTGACCTGGTAATGTCAGACATGGCGCCCAACTTGTCGGGCATTGAATCAGCAGACGCCGCGCGCATCAGCGACCTGGTGGAGCTGGCGGTTGATTTTTCAGTTCAGCACCTCAAAACCGACGGCGCGCTGGTCGTCAAGCTGTTTCATGGCGGCGCTTACGACCCGATGGTCAAGCTGTTTAAAGACACCTTTACTGCCGTTAAACGCTTTAAACCCAAGGCTTCGCGGCCAGGGTCATCTGAAACGTTTTTGGTCGGCTTGGGCCTGAAGAAATTCCCAGCGAAGGCGGCTTAGGGTAAAACCCGCTTCGGCCTAAGGGATGTGCGCATCAATTAATACAGTTTTTGGCCTTGAAAGGCATAAAATACATCGCATGTGTGCTTTAAGCGCATTTGCGTTTTTTGATCGGAGTCCTCCTTGAACAATCAGTGGTTTTCCAAAATTGCAATCTGGCTGGTAATCGCCATGGTGCTGTTCACCGTATTCAAGCAGTTTGATACGCGCAGCGGGGCCAACGCCAATTACCTCGGCTACTCAGACTTTTTAGAAGAAGTGCGAGGCAAGCGAATCAAAACCGCGACCATCGCTGAAGGCCAGGGCGGCACTGAAATCGTCGCCACCACCAACGACGACCGCAAAATTCGCACCACCGCAACCTACCTTGACCGAGGCTTGGTTGGCGACCTGATTGCCAACGACGTGAAGTTTGACGTCAAGGCCCGCGAAGAAGGCTCGTTGCTCATGACGCTGCTGGTCAGCTGGGGCCCGATGTTGCTGTTGATTGGCGTGTGGGTCTACTTCATGCGCCAGATGCAGGGCGGCGGCAAGGGCGGGGCGTTCAGTTTCGGTAAATCTAAAGCCCGATTGCTCGATGAATCAACCAACCCCGTCACTTTTGCAGACGTGGCAGGTTGCGACGAAGCCAAAGAAGAAGTTAAAGAAGTTGTGGATTTCCTGAAAGACCCGACCAAGTTTCAAAAACTCGGCGGGCGCATTCCGCGCGGCTTGCTACTGGTGGGCCCACCGGGCACGGGTAAAACACTGCTGGCGAAAAGTATTGCCGGTGAAGCAAAAGTACCTTTCTTTTCTATTTCAGGCTCAGACTTTGTTGAAATGTTTGTTGGCGTGGGCGCATCGCGCGTGCGTGACATGTTTGACAACGCCAAGAAAAACGCACCTTGCATTATTTTTATCGACGAGATTGACGCGGTAGGCCGCCAGCGGGGCGCAGGCCTGGGCGGTGGCAATGACGAGCGCGAGCAAACGCTCAACCAGATGCTGGTTGAAATGGACGGCTTTGAAACCAACGTTGGCGTAATTGTGGTGGCTGCTACCAACCGCCCCGACATCTTGGACGCCGCTTTGTTGCGCCCAGGTCGCTTTGACCGCCAGGTGTACGTCACGCTGCCCGACATTCGGGGCCGCGAGCAAATTTTGAACGTGCACATGCGCAAAGTACCGTTGGGCCAAGACGTTAGTCCCTTGGTGATTGCGCGCGGCACGCCCGGCATGTCAGGTGCTGACTTAGCCAACCTGTGCAACGAAGCCGCATTGATGGCCGCGCGCCGCAATGCCCGCACCGTTGAAATGCAAGACTTTGAAAAAGCCAAAGACAAGATTTTGATGGGCCCTGAGCGCAAGAGCATGGTCATGCCTGAAGAAGAGCGCCGCAACACGGCGTACCACGAGTCAGGCCACGCCCTGATCGGCAAAATGCTGCCCAAGTGCGACCCAGTTCATAAAGTCACCATCATTCCACGTGGCCGCGCCTTGGGCGTAACCATGAGCCTGCCCGCACAAGACCGCTACAGCTACGACAAAGAATTCATGCTAAGCCAGATCAGCATGTTGTTCGGTGGCCGTATTGCTGAAGAGGTGTTCATGAACCAAATGACCACTGGCGCGAGCAACGACTTTGAACGTGCCACCGGCCTGGCCCGTGACATGGTGACCCGCTACGGCATGACCGAAGCGCTGGGCCCGATGGTGTACGCTGAAAACGAAGGTGAAGTGTTTTTGGGCCGGTCAGTGACCAAGACCAACAACATGAGTGAAGCCACGCTGCAAAAAGTAGACGGCGAAGTGCGCCGCATCATCGACCAGCAATACAAAGTGGCCCGCACGCTGATTGAAGACAACAAAGACAAAATGCACGCCATGGCCAAAGCGCTGCTTGAATGGGAAACCATTGACGGCGAGCAGCTTGACGACATCATTGCAGGCAAAGACCCGCGCCCACCCAAAGACTGGACACCGCGTAACCCATCAGTTGGCCCGGCAACGGGTAACACCGGCGGCCCAAGTGGCGGCACACCGGCGATTAACCCTGACCCAACTCCTACAGCGGCGAAAAGCGATTTGTAGACATTTGCTGCATTCGTTCACGCAAACAAACCCGGGTTCGTCCCGGGTTTTTTCATTCTGACACTAGACTTGCTGATGATCTGGCAAACCTCACGCTTTCAAATTAACTTGACTTCACCCAAAGTCATGGGCATCGTCAACGTCACGCCCGATTCGTTTTCAGA
>JANMWH010000155.1:0-2028 GCA_031393945.1 Polaromonas sp.
ATAGCGTATTTAACCTGCTGTGCTTGCCAGCGCTGCGGCGCGCTGCACCTCAACCCGAATTTCTTCAGTCAATTTCGCTTTTAGTTCCATAAACACCGGCGTTGTTTTTACCGAGTAATAGCGCGGGTGGCTCAGCGCCACAGGCAGGTCGCACTTGATGCGGCCAGGCCGGGCACTCATCACCACCACACGGTTGCCCATGAAGATGGCTTCGTCAATATCGTGCGTGACGAATAGAACCGTCTTGCGCTCAGCTTCCCAAATGCCCTGCAGCAGCTCTTGCATCAGCTCTCGGGTCTGGTGGTCTAGCGCGCCGAAGGGCTCGTCCATCAGCAGCATGCGCGGGTTATTGGCCAGCGCGCGTGCTAGCGCCGTGCGCTGCTGCATGCCGCCTGACAGTTGTTTGGGGAAGTGGCCTTCAAAACCTTTCAAACCGACTTTGGCGATGAAGGGGTGGGCTATGGCCAGTTGCTCGGGCAATGCCATTCCTTTTTCCCTTAAACCGAAACACACGTTTTCCAGCACCGTGAGCCACGGGAACAGCGTGTAGCTTTGGAAAACCATACCTCTGTCAGCGCCGGGTGCTGTCACAGGTTTGCCGTCAAGCGTGATGCTGCCCGTCGTTGGTGTGTCCAGCCCAGCAACCATCCTCAAGAGCGTACTTTTGCCACAACCTGATGGGCCAAGGATGGTGATGAAGTCGTTTTCTTCAACGCTCAAGTCAGTCGCTTGCAGGGCAACGGTGCTTTTGGCGGCGCCCGTGCCCGTGAAGGTTTTGGAGACGCCTTTGACTTCAAGAATGCTCATGCGGCGCTTTCATAGCTTGGCCCACGGGAACAGCTTGCGGTTGCCCGCTTTGAACACCAAATCCGTCACCAGCCCAATCACGCCAATCACGATGATGCCGAAAATGATTTGGTCTGTGGCCAGCAGCGCCTGGCTGTCGGTGATCATGTGGCCAATACCGCTGGACGCGCCAATCAGCTCGGCCACGATGACATAAGTCCACGCCCAGCCCAGCACCATGCGCAGGGTTTCAAAAATTTCGGGTGCGCTGCTGGGTACCAGCACCCGCAGCACGATGCCCTTGTCACTTGCACCCAGGGTGTACGCGGCCTCGACCAAGTCGCGCCGCGTGTTGCCTACACTGACGGCCATCATCAATACCAGCTGAAAAAACGAGCCGATAAAAATCACTGAGAGTTTTTGCGCCTCGCCAATGCCGGCCCACAAAATTAACAGCGGTATAAAAGCCGACGCGGGCAGGTAGCGGGCAAAGCTGACGAAGGGTTCAAAAAACGCCTCAATCGGCTTGTAGGCACCCATCAAAACACCCAGCGGAACAGCCAGCACAGCAGCCAACAAAAAGCCGCCAAAGACCCGCCATACCGTCATGCCAATGTCTTTGATAAAACCTTGGTTGACCAGTAAGTTGTAGCCTGACCGCACCATGGTGAAGGGGTCGGCCAAAAAAGTTTTAGAAACAAACCCGCCAAACGTCACCGCCGCCCAGACCGCGAAGAACAGAACGAAAAAGCTGATGCCCAGCGCGATGCGCGCGCTGGGCGTGACGGGCTGGAGTGGTTTCACTTAAGGAATCTGGTATCGGCCAATTTGGTCATATCTGGCAGCGCTTTGATAATGCCCAACTCCAGCAACAAGTCCGCGGCTTCTTTGCTAAACGCCGCATGCTCGCCGGCAAAAAACTTTTGGTTGGCTGCGCGGTCTTGCCAGCGTAAAAACTTCTGGCTACCTTCAAATGCGTCAGCGGTTTGCTTGACATCTGCGCCCATGATTTCGAAGCTTTTTTTCGGGTCTTTTTGAATCATCTCCAGCGCTTCAAAGTAGCTGTCGGCCAGGGCTTTGGCAGCTTTTGGGTTGTCGCTTAAAAACTTCGGCGTGCAGCCTACGGTGTCCATCACCATTGGGTAGTCGAGCGTGGTGGCAATGATTTTTCCGGCCTCTGGCTTGACGCGCACTGCACTTAAAAAGGGCTCGTACGTCATGGCGGCGTCCAGGTCGGCCACG
>JANMWH010000008.1:0-2233 GCA_031393945.1 Polaromonas sp.
ACCAGGTACATGCGGCTGGTGTCACCGTGCCAGCCGTCTTTGATCACGGTGACATCAACGTTCACGATGTCGCCTTTTTTCAGTGGCTTGTCGTTCGGAATGCCGTGGCAAACCTGGTGGTTAACGGATGTGCACAGCGACTTGGGGTACGCGGCGTAGCCCTGCGGCTGGTAGCCCAGCGTGGCGGGTATGGTGTGCTGCACCTGGGTCATGTAGTTATGCGCCAAGCGGTCGATGTCGTTGGTAGTCAGGCCGGGCAAAATGTGCGGCGTGAGGTAGTCCAGCACTTCAGAGGCCAGTTTGCCTGCCACGCGCATGCCGTTGATTCCTGCGGCGTCTTTGTAGGTAATGGTCATGCTTTAGATTATCCCACTGGTGTTGTTGGCGCGTGCAGCTTAAGGAAACTCGGCAAAAAGCCCGCTGGTAAACTCAAGGATTCGCTCATTACACCTCACAGGCTGCCCATTTCGTGACCCTTCACTTGACCACTTTTGAGGGCGAGCCACACGGCCCAAACTCAACCAACGGCCCTATCAATGCCCTCAGCGGCTTTCGCGCCGCCCAGCTTTTACCCCTTTTGCAGGCCATTGAGCCAAAAATAACCAGCCTGCAAGCGCGGTTTGTTCACTGGGTTTCTTCAGCACAAATTCCAACTGCAGCGACTACCCAACAGCTTTCTGAGCTGCTCACCTACGGCCAACCAGCCGGGCCAGTAATAGGCAAAGACGCCGACAGCACAGTTTTTATCGTGTCGCCCCGCATCGGCACAGTGTCGCCCTGGGCTTCAAAAGCGACTGACATTGCCCGCAATTGCGGCTTGGCCATCAAGCGGATTGAGCGCATCACCGAATACCGCGTGAATTTCAAACACGGCTTGTTTGGCAAAACCTTATTGACCGCCGAGCAGACGCGCCATGTCGCCGCGCTGCTGCATGACCGCATGACTGAGAGCGTGTTGGCTAGCCGCGCTGATGCCGCTCATTTGTTTACTGAACTGCGAGCCGCGCCGCTTGAGACTATCGACGTGCTGGCAGGCGGCAAAGCTGCGCTTAAATCAGCCAACGTCGAGTTTGGCTTGGCATTGGCGGCCGATGAAGTTGATTATTTGGTTGATGCCTTCACCAAGCTAAATCGCAACCCCACTGATGTAGAGCTGATGATGTTTGCCCAAGCCAATAGCGAGCATTGCCGCCACAAAATTTTCAACGCTGATTTCACGATTGACGGCATGCCCCAAGGCATCAGTTTGTTCGGCATGATTCGCAACACTGAAAAGCTGAACCCCCAGCACACAGTGGTGGCGTACTCAGATAACGCTTCGGTCATGGAAGGCTCAAAAAGGCAGATATTTAATGCCAAATATGACTCTAGCCCAGTAAATACGGGCGCAAGCAGCTCTCAAATATATAGTGCTGCAGACGACGTGCTGACACACGTATTGATGAAGGTCGAAACCCACAACCACCCCACAGCCATTTCGCCTTTCCCCGGCGCATCAACCGGCGCTGGAGGTGAGATACGCGACGAAGGCGCAACTGGCCGCGGCTCTAAACCCAAGGCAGCGCTGACGGGTTTTACGGTTTCCAAGCTGTTTGATGCCGAAAATGTGGCGGGTTACGGCAAGCCAGGCCACATCGCCAGCCCACTTCAAATCATGACCGAAGGCCCCCTGGGCGGCGCAGCTTTTAACAACGAATTTGGCCGCCCCAATTTGCTGGGCTACTTTCGTGAATACGAACAAACGGTGGGCGGCCAGCGTTGGGGTTACCACAAGCCGATCATGATTGCGGGCGGCCTGGGCACGATTGACGCCGCGCTAACCAAGAAGATTTTGTTCCCCGCTGGCACGCTATTGATTCAACTCGGCGGGCCGGGCATGCGCATTGGCATGGGCGGCAGCGCGGCCAGTTCAATGGCGGCAGGCGCAAACGCGGCCAGCCTTGACTTCGATTCAGTGCAGCGCGGTAACCCTGAAATCGAACGCCGCGCGCAAGAGGTGATCAACCAATGCGCGCAGTTGGGCCAGGCGAATCCGATTCTGGCGATTCACGACGTGGGCGCAGGCGGTTTGTCGAATGCCTTCCCCGAGCTGACAAACGACGCAGGGCGCGGCGCAAGGTTTGACCTGCGTGCTGTGCCGCTGGAAGAAAGCGGATTGAGCCCGAAAGAGATCTGGAGCAACGAAAGCCAAGAGCGCTACGTGATGGCGATTGAGCCTGAATCACTGGCTCAG
>JANMWH010000096.1:0-4330 GCA_031393945.1 Polaromonas sp.
ATTCGCGCCATGCAGGCAGCCAAAAACCGCGCAACAGAAATGGGCGACGAGTTTGGTGCGGACTAAACCCAGCTAATTCTTACAAGCTGGTTTTTACAAAGCGGCATACGCGGCCGCAATACCCAAAAACACAGTGAACCCCAGCCAGTGATTAAGGCGAAAAGCCTTAAAGCAATCGTCGCGCTGGCGCTTACGAATCAGCATGATGTGCCGAACGGCTTGTGCCAAAGCTACGCCAATAGCTACTAATAATATAGCTGCTTGCGCCCGTATTACTTGGGTAAAAAGCACGAAATACCATATTGCAAGGTATATTGCATAGCTTGCGGCCACCGCCGCCACGTCAAACCGCCCGAAGGTAATCGCCGAGGTTTTCATGCCGATTTTCAAGTCGTCGTCACGGTCAACCATGGCGTATTCGGTGTCGTACGCAATCACCCAAAACAAGTTGCCCATCAGCAGCATCCAAGCCAGCAGCGGCACCCGCGACTGCACAGCCGCAAACGCCATGGGTATGCCAAAACTGAACGCCACGCCCAGCACCGCTTGCGGCATGGCCACATAGCGCTTGGCGAACGGGTAGACGATGGCTATACCCAGCGCGGCGAACGACCATGTGATGGCGGTGATGTTGGTGGTGAGCACCAAGCCAAACGCACACAGCGCCAATACAGCGCCCACAGCCAACGCTTCTTTACTGCTCAGCTTGCCACTGGTCACAGGCCTTTGAGCAGTTCGTTTGACGTGCTTGTCAAAGTCGCGGTCGGCCACGTCGTTCAAGCAGCAGCCTGCGCTGCGCATTAAAAACGTACCGAGCGTAAAAACAACCAGCAAATGCCACCCCGGAAAACCGTGCGACGCTAACCACAGCGCCGACAGCGTAGGCCACAGCAGCAGCAGCCAGCCCGCAGGGCGGTCCCAGCGGATCAACTCTGAATACAGCTTGAGCCTATTCTTCAAGCAACGATCTCAACATCCACGCGGTTTGCTCATGCACTGTCAGCCGCTGGGTGAGCAAATCCGCAGTGGGCTCGTCGTTGGCTTTATCGGCCAGCGGGAACAACTGGCGTGCGGTGCGGGCCACGGCTTCGTGGCCTGTGACCAGAATGCGCACCATTTCAAGCGCCTTGGGCGGCAGGCTAGGCGCATCAGGCAATGACGCCAGCTTGCTGAACTGCTCGTACGAGCCCGGTGCGGGGTGGCCGAGCGCCCGAATGCGCTCTGCCACTGGGTCAACTGCGGCCCACAGCTCGGTGTACTGCACCATGAACATTTGGTGCAGCGTGTTGAACATGGGGCCGGTCACGTTCCAGTGAAAGTTGTGCGTGGTCAGGTACAGCGTATAGGTATCAGCCAGCAGGTGGTTCAAACCTTTGGCAATAGCGGCGCGGTCTTTTTCACTGATCCCAATATTGATGCCCGTGTTGATGCCTGCAGACTTTGTGGAAATGGTGTTTTTTAATTTGGCCATAAAGGGCTCCTGTGTTGATGATCAAACCTGCTGCGCCAACTGCGCGGCGATGCCGATGTAGCTGGCCGGCGTCATGGCCAGCAGCCGTATTTTTTCGGGCTCGGGAATCTCGAGCGAACGGATCAAGGCGTGCAAATCTTCTGCCAATACGGTTTTACCGCGGGTGACTTCTTTGAGCTTTTCATACGCGCCCTGCACACCATAACGGCGCATCACGGTTTGGATTGGCTCGGCCAGCACTTCCCACGACGCGTTCAAATCATCGTCGAGTGCCTCGGCGTTTAATTCAAGTTTGCCCAAACCAACGTTAAGCGAGTGGTAGGCCAGCGCCGCGTAGCCGACTGCCACGCCCATGTTGCGCAGCACGGTCGAGTCAGTCAGGTCACGTTGCCACCTTGAAATCGGCAGTTTTTCAGACAAGTGTTTGAGCAGCGCGTTGGCCAGGCCCAAGTTGCCTTCGGCGTTTTCAAAATCAATCGGGTTGACTTTGTGCGGCATGGTCGATGAACCAATTTCGCCTGCTTTCAAGCGCTGCTTGAAGTAGCCCAAGCTCACGTAGCCCCACACGTCGCGCGACCAGTCAATAAGTATCGTGTTGGTTCGGGCAATCGCGTCAAACAACTCGGCCATGTAATCGTGCGGCTCAATTTGAATGCTGTACGGCTGAAAAGTAAGCCCTAACCCTAGCGGCTCTGGCGTTTCAATCACCTTGCGGCTAAACGCCTGCCAATCATGATCCGGCCAGGCAGCCAGATGCGCATTGAAGTTGCCGACCGCACCGTTCATTTTGGCCATCAAGGGCACGGCGGCGATTTTTGCCCGGGCGTTGACCAGACGCACCACAACGTTGGCGATTTCTTTGCCTACCGTCGTCGGGCTGGCGGTTTGCCCGTGGGTGCGGCTGAGCATCGGCTGCGCAGCATGCGCATGGGCCATGTCACGCATTTTGGCAATGACCTTGTCTAGCGCGGGCAGCAAAACCACGCCCAGTGCGCCTTTAAGTTGCAGCGCGTGGCTGGTGTTGTTGATGTCCTCGCTGGTGCAGGCAAAGTGCACAAATTCACCGACGGCGAGCAGCTCTGGCCGAGCCTCAAATTTCGATTTAATCCAGTACTCCACTGCTTTCACGTCGTGGTTGGTGGTTTTCTCAATTTCTTTGATGGCCAGTGCGTCGGCTTCGCTGAAGTTTTTAACCAGACCCATCAAATAAGTCCGCGCGCCCGGGCTCAGCGGCTTGAACTCTAGAAAGCCGGCGTCCGACAAGGCCACAAACCAGGCAATTTCGACTTGTACGCGGCGGTGCATATAGCCCTGCTCGCTCATCAGCGGGCGCAGGGTGGCGAGTCGATTGGCGTAGCGGCCGTCGAGCGGCGACAGGGCGTTGATTGGCGATAGCAAGGGCACGGTAGAGGTCATGGCGCAATTGTAGGCGGGCAGTTTTACGGTAGATGTAAGCGTCAGCTTGCGGGGCCCTCAAGTCGATAGAATACTTTTTCGTACTTCTCGACACCTCGCGACACCTCGCGACAATAAAACACTGCTATGAAACTTATCGGATCGATTGCCAGCCCCTACACACGCAAAGTACGTGTCGTGATGATTGAAAAAAAGCTGGACTATCAATTGGTGCAAGAAGACGTATGGGCCACTGACTCGCCGATTACGCAGTCAAACCCACTCGGCAAGGTGCCGTGCCTGGTGATGGAAGGCGGCGAGGCTGTGTTTGATTCGCGCGTGATTGTGGAATACCTGGACACGCTGTCGCCGGTGGGCAAATTGATTCCGGCGCAAGGCCGCGAGCGCGCTGAAGTCAAAACCTGGGAGGCACTGGCCGATGGCCTGATGGACGCAGCGCTGCTGGCACGCATGGAAGTTGTTTTTAAAGGCCGTCTTGAGACGCAGCGCAGCCAGCCATGGATAGACCGCCAAATGGGCAAAATCAACGCCGTATTGGGCGCCATGAGCACGGGGCTAGGCGACAAACCGTTTTGCAGCGGCGTGCATTTCAGCCTGTCGGACGTGGCTGTAGGCTGCGCACTGAGCTACCTGGACTTTCGGTTCCCCGACGTTGCTTGGCGCGCCACTTACTCCAACTTGAGCAAGCTGCACGACAAACTGGCGCTGCGGCAGAGCTTTATTGAAACTGCGCCTCAATAGCCATTTCGGGCGAGTTTTGGGTATTTTAGGGGGTCAATTAGGCCTGTAGCCCAATAAATACAGGCGTAATCAGCTCCTTATTTAGTAGCACTTACCGCGGTTAATGTCGCCCATTTAAATCGCCACCAGTTGCCGGATGCCCTTAGCCTGCATCTCGCTGCCCGGCCCGCGGGCGATCACTTCGCCGCGCTGCATGACCAGGTAATCGTCGGCCAGCTCTTGGGCAAAGTCGTAGTACTGCTCGCACAGCACAATCGCCATGTCGCCCCGATCCGCCAGCATGCGAATGACCCGGCCAATGTCTTTGATGATGCTGGGCTGAATGCCTTCGGTAGGCTCGTCCAAAATCAGTAGCTTGGGTTTGGCAGCCAAGGCGCGCGCAATCGCCAACTGCTGCTGCTGCCCGCCAGACAAGTCGCCGCCGCGCCGCGAGATCATTTGCTTGAGCACCGGGAACAGTTCAAACAACTCAGCCGGTATCGGCGTCGAAGCGCTTTTGTAGGCCAAGCCCATCAGCAGGTTGTCTTCAACCGTCAAGCGTGCAAAAATTTCGCGGCCTTGGGGGACGAAGCCAATGCCTGCCCTGGCACGTTCGTAGGAAGTGGCTTTTTCTATTTGCTTAGCGTCGAATTCAATGCTGCCTGAACGGATGGGCACCAATCCCATGAGTGATTTCAGCAGCGTGGTTTTCCCCACGCCGTT
>JANMWH010000127.1:0-3383 GCA_031393945.1 Polaromonas sp.
AACAGGGTGGCTGTAAATGGACGTTCTTAATCTGTTGATGCAGGGCTTTGCCACAGCGGCAACGCCTGCCAATTTGTTGTGGTGTTTTGTAGGCTGCGCCTTGGGCACGGCAGTCGGCGTGTTGCCCGGTATTGGCCCGGCTGTGGCAGTGGCCATGTTGCTGCCGATTACCGCCAAGGTAGAGGCAACCGCCTCGATGATCTTTTTTGCAGGCATTTACTACGGCGCTATGTACGGCGGCTCGACCACTTCGATTTTGCTCAACACCCCGGGCGAAACGGCGAGCATGGTTACCGCCATGGAGGGCAACAAAATGGCCAAAAGTGGGCGCGCTGGCGCCGCTCTGGCCACAGCTGCCATTGGCTCTTTTGTGGCCGGCACCATTGCCACGGTGCTGGTGACTTTGTTTGCGCCTATCGTGGCAGAACAAGCCGTTAAATTGGGGCCGCCTGAATACTTCATGCTGATGGTGTTGGCTTTCACCACCGTGAGCGCGGTGCTGGGCAAAAGCACGGTGCGCGGGCTAACGGCGTTGTTTATTGGCCTGGCCGCGGGCTTGGTAGGTCTTGATCAAATTTCAGCGCAGGCCCGCTACACGGGCGGCATACCCGAGCTGCTTGACGGCATTGAAATTGTGCTGGTGGCGGTTGGTTTGTTTGCAGTGGCCGAGGCGCTGCACGCCGTGCTGTACGAAGGCAAGGTGGTCGATGTGCAGCACAACCTGAGCAAAGTGCACATGACAGGTAACGACTGGCGCCGCTCGTGGCCCGCTTGGCTGCGCGGCACCACTATTGGCGTGCCGTTTGGCTGCATACCCGCGGGAGGCACTGAAATTCCGACATTTTTAAGCTACGCCACTGAGAAAAAACTGGCAAAAGACAACACTGAATTCGGCACCAAAGGCGCGATTGAAGGCGTGGCTGGCCCCGAGGCCGCCAACAACGCCACCGTGACAGCCGCCATGATTCCGCTGCTCACGCTGGGTATTCCTACGTCGAACACCACGGCTATTTTGCTGGGCGCTTTTCAAAACTACGGCATTCAGCCAGGGCCGCAGTTATTCACGTCATCGTCGGCCTTGGTGTGGGCGCTGATTGCCTCTTTGTACATTGGCAATGTGATGTTGCTGGTTTTAAATTTGCCGCTGGTGGGCCTGTGGGTCAAGCTGCTGAAAATTCCCAAACCGTACCTTTACGCTGGCATTTTGATTTTTGCCACCGTGGGCGTTTACGGCATGCGCCAAAGTGCGTTTGACTTGTTCTTGCTGTACGCCATTGGCGTGCTGGGCGTGGTGATGCGGCGCTTCGATTTTCCAACGGCGCCCGTGGTGGTCGGCATGATTTTGGGCCCGTTGGCCGAAGCGCAATTGCGCAATGCCATGTCGATAGGCGAGGGCAGCGCAATGGTGTTTGTGCAGCGGCCCGTGTCGCTAGTGCTAATTGGAGTGGTGGTTGCAGTACTGGTGCTGCCGCGGATTTTCAAGGCGTATTCCAGAAAAACAAATCCCGCCTAGTATTGAGCGGCTTTTGGCCAAGCAAGCTGCTCAACAGCTACTGCTATCGCTTCTGCTACTGCTACTGCTTGGCACCCAACGCCATTGCGGCTTGGTGTGAAGCAGCCAGTGCCGCAGTGTCAGGCCCAAGCTGCGTAGGCCAGCCTTGCAGGTGCTGGGCCGTAATGTCGCTCAATGCATCAATCCACAATTGGCTGTCGTTCAAGCAGTCGATATAGGCAAACTTTTCGCCGCCTGCGTCGATAAACGCGTGCCGCGCTTCCAGGTTGATCTCTTCCAGCGTTTCGAGGCAGTCACCGGTAAAACCCGGGCAGATCAAGTCAACGCTTTTAACGCCGGCTTTAGCCAGCTCAATCAGCGTGGGTTCGGTGTAGGGCTCTAACCACTTGGCTTTGCCAAAGCGCGATTGAAATGTGATTTGGTAGCGGTCTTTGCCAAGCTCTAACTTTTCAGCCAGCAGGCGGGCGGTTTTATAGCATTCGCAGTGGTACGGGTCGCCTAGCTGCAGCGTGCGCTCGGGCACGCCATGAAAGGTCATGATGAGCTTTTCGGCTTGTCCATTGGCCTGCCAGTGCGCCTTAACTTTTGCGGCCAACGCATTGATGTAGCCGGGCGTGTCGTGGTAGTGGTTGATGAACCTGAACTCGGGCAGGCGACGAACTTTGCCCGCCCAGGCGTACACCGCATCAAACACGCTGGCCGTGGTGGTAGCGCTGTACTGCGGGTAGGCGGGCAATATCAACACACGGGTTGCGCCGCTTTCTTTTAAAGCGTCTAGCTGCGAGGCTACCGACGGGTTGCCGTAGCGCATGGCGTAGCGAACGTCGACGTGGTGGCCGCTGGCGACCAGCTTGTCGCCCAGCATGGCAGCCTGCTTTTGGGTCCAGACTTTGAGCGGCGAGCCCTCGGGCAGCCAAATGCTGGCGTACTTGGCGGCTGACTTTTTGGGGCGAATCCGCAAAATAATGCCGTACAAAATAACCAGCCAGAGCAAGCGCGGTATTTCTACCACGCGCGGGTCGCTTAAAAATTCAGCCAAATAACGGCGCAGCGCGGGGGCCGTGGGCGCGTCAGGCGTTCCCAGGTTGCAAAACAACACTGCCGTTGAATGTGTAGCGGTGGGGACAGGGCCATGGTGGAAGGTCGGTTCTTTGGAAAACGGCATGCGTTATTCTCGCGCAGTACCTAATCACTTGCTTATGCTCGATCTAAAAATAGTTAAAGCAATCACCCTTGACCTCGACGACACCTTGTGGCCGGTGTGGCCCACCATCGAGAGGGCTGAAAAAGCCCTCGGCAGCTGGCTGGACACACATGCACCCATGACGGCGGCGCTTTTTGCAAACCCGGCTGCGCGCGACGACATTCGCGCTTATGTGCTGCGCACGCGGCCCGAACTCAAACATAACTTCAGTGCAGTGCGGCGTGAGGCTATTCGCCTGGCACTTTATCGGTCTAAAGAAGACCCGCTGATGGCTGACGAGGCGTTTGAAGTGTTTTTTGCAGAAAGAAACCGGGTCACGTTGTTTGACGATGCCCTGCCCGCGCTGGCGTTTTTGTCGTCTCGCTTTCCTGTGGTGGCGCTGTCAAACGGCAATGCCGACGTTCACCGGGTCGGGGTGGGCGGCTACTTTGCGGCCAGCATCAGCGCGCAAGAGTTTGGCTCGGGCAAGCCGGACCCGCGAATTTTTCATGCAGCGGCAGGAGCGGTCAACGTGCCGGTTGAAAACGTTTTGCATATTGGTGATGACGCGGCGCTCGACGTGCTGGGCGCATTGAATGCAGGTATGCAGACGGCTTGGCTCACCCGCGGTGGCGAGCCATGGCCGCACGATAACCAGCCCCACATCACCGTGACTGATTTAACCCA
>JANMWH010000012.1:0-3085 GCA_031393945.1 Polaromonas sp.
GCTTGCATGATGCCCAGTGCGCGCAGCAGTTTGTCGGTTTCCAGCGTGGCTGCCCCGAAGGCTTCTGACAGCTCCCCGTGCATCACGCGGCGATTAAATTCAAGCTGCCAGCCGCGCTCTTGCGCATGCACGTAGCCAACCGCAAACCAGGCATCGCGCTGGGTTTGCGCCTTGATGTGGGTGACGTCGGCTGCGTCTCGGGCGAGCGTTACGGGTGCGCTCAAGCCGGCTGCCTTCAGTTCGCCGTTTAGTGCCGGAAACGTTCGATAGACGTAAAGGGCTATGGCTGCAGCCAACACAAGCAGCACAGCCGCGAAAGCGTTCAACAATCGCCGCACCCAAGGCGAGCGCCCCAAGCTGAAAATTCGTGACATGGCAAACTCCGAAAATGACGCAAACCGATGATGACGCACAACTGCAAACTTTAGCTTTACGTGTAACAACTGCTGATGATTGTCGCCATGGTAGCGCTGGCAACCCGGCTTATGGCAACGGCTTCAGCAGCGCAGCTGTCACCTACAATCGGCCGCTTGAAACGCTCTATATTGGCCCGCTTTTTAGGATTTAGATTAACAGTGCGCAGCCTTGCGCGGCTGATAGTCGCATTGGCGGTGCTGCTATTCGGCGTTGCTGCGCAAGCGCAAATCCAGCGTTCCATCGTCAATCCCAGCTTTGAACAAGCCTTCACAGGGGCACGTGCGGCTGGTTTGAACACATTTTTCAGCGTGAGCAACTGGATTGTGGTGGACGCGGGTGAAATACCCGGCTGGGAAACCACGCACCCCATCGTGACCAATGGTTGCCCGACAGGCGGACAAGCGTACACGCCCGTTTACACCTGCACGCCAATTGAGTTATGGGCCAATACTTTCCTTGGCGTGATACCCGCCAACGGCATCGTGCTGGCCGAACTCAACGCCTACACCTCGTCGAAGTTGTTCCAGAACATTTGCATGAACAGCGGCGAGACCTTTGCGTTTAACTTCGCACACCGCGGCCGCGCGGGTGCTGACCAGGCGCAGTTTCAAATCGGCTCGGCCAACACGGTTGTACTGGATGTCACTACCAACACGTCGGGCACTGGCGCCATCAACGCGGGGGGTGGCGCCACTGGCAGCAGCGCAGTAGGTATTGCCAACGGCTGGACGCGCTATTCAGGCAACTACGCCTTCACCGGGGCATCGGGCGTGCAACCGCTGGGGTTTTCGGCAATTACATCAGCTGGTGGAGTGGGTTCTGGCAACCTGCTGGACGACATCAACATCGCCCTGAAACCTTACGTCGAATTTATCGGCAGCGCAGGCAGCGCAGTTGAGGGCAATGCACACACCCCGCCCCGCATCAAAATTGTAGGCACCGTGCCAGCGGGCGGCTTGGTGCTTAGCCTTGCTGTGTCAGGCTCGGCAGTGTTTGCCAGCAAATTCGACTACGCGGGCACCACCACGCTAGCCAGCGTAACGGGTTCAGCCACCGCCTTGAGCGTGACGGTGCCGCCAGGCAACTACAGCGACTCCAGCGCCAATAACGTGTTTGACTTGCCGATAAGACTCATCGACAACGCCATTGTTGAAGACAACAAAACCGTGGTGCTGACTATGCCCACCAACGCGCCCGGCAGCCCTTTTGTCAACGCCAATGTCACCACCTGCGGCGGCGTGTTCAACCCGGTCTACACGCACACGGTGGTAGACAATGACATTGACCTGCAAACCACCAAAGTCAGCAGTCCGGCGGCAGCAGTAGCGGTTGGCAGCACTGTTACCTACACGGTGACATACGCCAACGTCACGCCTTTGGTGCTGACGATTGCCCCGCTAACGGCGCACAACGCCAACACCGTGAACATCAGCGACCCCGAGCCTGCAGGGGTGACGTTTACCGTGTGGACTTGCAGCGCGGCTGGTACAACCTGTCCGGCAGCCAGCGGTAGCGGCGCTATTGTGCAAACTGCAGCGCTGCCGGTCAGCTCCACACTGACTTACGCCATTACAGCGGTGATTGTCACCACAACTTACTGCAGCGGCACAGTCACCAACACCAGTACTGTGGCCAGCACAGCCACCAGCCCAGCGGGAAGCGTGCTGACTGAAGGCACCAGCTTAGCGGGCAATGCGGCTTACGTGTTCAAGCCGAACGTAGCCACAGCCAGTAACTCAGTGCTGCCCTGCGCGAATTTGAGCATCACCAAAACCGACAATCTCAGCACTGTAGTGGCAGGCCAAACCGTGATTTACAACATTGTGGCAACCAACGGCGGGCCGTCGAGCGCCAACAACACGACGCTTAAAGACCCGGTGGCCACCGGCCTGGTTTGCACAGCAGTGGCCTGCACGGCAGCCAGCGGGTTGGCAGTTTGCCCAACGACTCCCAACGTGACGCTGGGCTTGCTGCAAGGCACGGGAATCTTGCTGAACAACTTCCCGGCCAATTCGAGTTTGACTTTTCAGGTCACTTGCGGCGTGCTGTAGTGCCTGCTCTTGTTCTTGGTCCTTCAGGCCGGCGCAGCTGCGGGTTTGAGCTGCATCGACTTGAATTCTAAAAATTCTTCAAAGCCATAAAGCCCGTTTTCGCGCCCGTTGCCCGACTGCTTGTAACCACCAAACGGCGCTTGGGCGTTAAACGGCCCGCCGTTAATATCGACCTGGCCTGTTCGCATGCGGCGCGCCACTTTCATGGCGCTTTCGTCCGTTGCACCCCACACGGCCCCGCCCAAACCGTAAATGGTGCTGTTGGCTATTGCGATCGCGTCTTCTTCATCGGCATAGCAAATCACCACCAGCACGGGGCCAAAAATTTCTTCTTGGGCGAGTGTGTCTGTTGACTTTATGCCCAACACGGTTGGCTGCACAAAGTAGCCAGTAGCAAAAGCCGAGGCTTCAGCGCCGCCGGCGATCACGTCGGCCCCCTCGGCAATGCCGGTTTTAATAAAGCTAATGACGCGGTCGCGCTGGGCGCTGCTGACCAGTGGGCCCAAGCGGCTAGCGTCGTCCAGGCTGGGCCCAATGGTGAGCTTAGCCACCGCTGCTTGGGCAAGCGCTTTAACTTCTTCGTAACGCGCAGCGGGCACCAGCATGCGGGTGTGGGC
>JANMWH010000156.1:0-2292 GCA_031393945.1 Polaromonas sp.
CCATTCATCGTCGCGTCCCAAGTCGCAGGCGTTGATGTGGTGACGGTGGTGACTGAGGGCATCTTCAGCTACTGCAGCTTGAAGGTAAAAATCGACACTGACCGCTTTTTAGGGTCCGAACAAGCCAATGTGCGCTGCAAAGGTGAGGTAGTGGGGCACGTCACCACGGCCGAGTACGGCTCGCAAATGCTGTCGTTGGGTGGCGTACATCACCTGACGGGCGGCAGCAAAAAAGAAGGCCGCATCACGATGGAAATGATGCAGGCGCTGGGTAACAAGCAGGCGGTCGAGTTCACGATTGATGGCGGCTCGCAGCTGGTCATTCAAGCAGGCAAAGCGCCCGTGGTTAACGGCGTTGAAGAAAAGCGCATGCGCGTCGGCTGTGGCTCGGCAGCAATTGGTATTTTTGCCCAGCAGTTTGACGGCCTGGCTGATGAGGTAGTGGTGGTTGATGACCACATCACCGGGGTGTTGACGGAGCACCAGGCAGGCCGTTGTCTGGGCATGAAAGCCTCAGGCATCAACATGATCGGCCGAAAGTCGACCCCGGGCCGCTATTTTCAGGTCGCCAACCCTGGAACGGGTTGGGGCGGCACCGATATCTCAGACCCACTGTCCATCATTGAAAGCTGGGACGCTGATCGTGCTTGGCCCGGCTTGCGGTTATTGATGACATCGACCACCGGCGAACATGCCAGCTGGTACGTGCTCGACAGCGCGCTGCTGCCTGTTGAACAAGCCATGCCGCCAGACGTGCAGGCCGTGATCGACAGAATCGGCGAGAACTGCGAGCCATCTTTGTGTACGGTGCTGTTTTTGGGCGGCGCAGGCGGGAGCCTGCGCGCCGGAGTGACTGAAAACCCGGTGCTGTTGACCCGTGCCATCAAAGACGCGCAGGTCAATGTCACTTGCGGCGGTGCGCCTGCTTACGTGTGGCCGGGCGGCGGCATCACCGTGATGGTCGATGTGATGCGTATGCCCGACAACAGTTTTGGCACCGTGCCTACGCCCGCGATTGTTGCCCCGATTGAGTTCAGCATGAGCATGGCCAACTACCAGACATTGGGTGGGCACCTGGCGCATGTCCGCACACTACAGGAAGCTTTGCAAAGTGGCGCGTGGCACAACGACGGTGCGCCGCGCACTTTGCAGTGGCAGGCGATGCATCCTTTAAACCCCTGGCCGCTGGGGATGGTACAGAAATGAATGCACAACGCGCTCAATTGCTCGATGGCCGGTGGCACTTTCAGCATGGGCCGATGGACGTCATCATCGGCGCGACGGGGGATGCTTCGGCTTTGAAAGATGCGCACGCAAAGGCTTGGCAGCGCTTCCAGTACATTTTGCAAGAGCTGGTGCAAGAGCTGCCTTTGCTGCGCCGCTCCGTTCAAGGCGCATGTCCCGTGCACGGGCCCATTGCGCAGCGGATGTGGTTGGCTTGCAAGCCTTATCAAAGTAGCTTCATCACGCCGATGGCTGCGGTCGCCGGGTCGGTTGCGCAAGAGTTGTCGCAGTTCTATCAGGCAGAGGGCATCCAGCGCGCGTCGATCAACAATGGTGGCGATATTGCGATTCATTTGAAGGATAACAAGTCTGTCCGCGTCGGCTTGTATGCCAACCTTGAGAAATTTAACGCTGAGCAGCTTCAAAACGGCATCACCCTAGATGGGCAATTGGAAATTCGCAGCGATTCACCCGCACGCGGCGTGGCCACCAGTGGCTGGCGCGGGCGTAGTTTTTCACTCGGCATTGCAGACAGCGTTGCAGTTTTAGCGCGCACTGCGGCCGAGGCAGATGCAGCTGCTACGGTGATTGCCAATGCGGTAAACATCGAAGATGCTCGTATCGTCAGGCGACCAGCTTGTGACATCAAAGACGATTCTGACCTCGGTGACCGGCTGGTGACGGTAGATGTGCAGCCGCTACCGCCAGAACTGACCCAAAGCGCATTAGCCGCAGGCTTGGCGTGCGCATTGACCTTGCGTGCGCAAGGACTCATCTGTTCAGCTGTCTTGGTCTGCCAGAATCAACACATGACCACTGACTTTGCCCTTCAAAAGATGCAAAACAAACGCTTGACCATCAACGCTTGCGGCACAGAATATGCATGAACACCCATGATTGAAATACGCCGAATATTCACACATGTCGAATCGATTGCACACGAGTTCGGCCCGCCACCTGACCAGCCATTGCTGCGCGGCGCAATTGGTATCGTCATGACCAACCCCTACGCGGGCCGCTACGAGCCAGATATCTTGCCGATGATGGACGCGCTGGGCAAAGTAGGCG
>JANMWH010000185.1:0-3205 GCA_031393945.1 Polaromonas sp.
ATCGCCATCGGCATTGACTTGGGCACCACGCATTCGCTGGTAGCCAGCGTGCGCAATGGCGTGTCTGAATGCCTGCCAGACGACGAAGGCAGGGTAATTTTGCCGAGCGTGGTGCGCTATGTGGATGCCGACAAACGCCAAATTGGCTATACCGCCTTGGCCGCGCAAGTTGAAGACCCCGCCAACACGATTTCATCTGTCAAGCGCCTGATGGGCCGCGGCATTGACGACATTGGCAGCCGTGCGCAGCTGCCGTACCAATTGATCGACAAGCCCGGCATGGTCACGCTGCAAACCGTGGCGGGTGAAAAAAGTCCGGTTGAAATCAGTGCTGAAATTTTGGCAACGCTGCGCTTCAGGGCCGAAGACACTTTCGACGACGACATTTACGGCGCGGTGATTACCGTGCCTGCGTACTTTGACGACGCACAACGCCAAGCTACCAAAGACGCTGCCCAGCTCGCGGGCCTGAAGGTACTGCGCTTGATTAATGAGCCCACTGCAGCCGCCATTGCGTACGGCTTGGACAACGCCAGCCAAGGCGTGTTCGCCATTTACGACCTGGGAGGTGGCACCTTTGATATTTCTATTTTGCGACTAACGCAGGGCGTGTTTGAGGTGGTGGCAACCGGCGGTGACTCAGCCTTGGGCGGCGACGACTACGACCGCGCGATGGTTGATTTGGCGTTGGCAAAAGCCGGTTTGGCTGCAAGTGCGCTAACGCCTAAAGACACAGCGGCGCTGCTGCGAACTGCCCGCGCCGCAAAAGAAGCGCTTTCAAGTGCTGCTACGGCTCCGTTTGTCGTTCAGCTAGCCAAGGCACTGGTCAGCTTCGAAATCAAAGCCGCAGATTTTGAAACCGCTACGGCTCATCTGACTCAGCGCACGCTAACGGCGGCGCGCAAAGCGCTGCGTGATGCCAAGCTTGAAAAGGCTGACATCGATGGCGTGGTGCTTGTGGGCGGCTCAACCCGCATGCCGCAGGTGCGCAAAGCAGTAGCCAGCTTTTTTGGGCGCGAGCCCTTGACCAATTTGAATCCTGATGAGGTCGTAGCGCTGGGCGCTGCTATTTCTGCCAATCAATTGGCAGGCAACAGCGCGGGCCAAGACCTGCTGCTGCTCGACGTCATTCCGTTGTCGCTGGGCATTGAAACGATGGGCGGCCTGGTCGAGCGCATCGTGCCGCGCAACCAGACCATCCCCACCGCGATGGCGCAAGACTTCACCACCTACCAAGACGGCCAAACAGCGCTGGCGTTGCATGTGCTGCAAGGTGAGCGTGACTTGGTGGCCGACTGCCGCAGCCTGGCTCGTTTTGAGCTGCGCGGCATACCGCCAATGGTCGCTGGTGCAGCGCGCATTCGCGTCACATTTGCCGTCGATGCAGACGGCTTGCTGAGTGTGGAAGCCAAAGAGCAAGTCAGCGGTGTAGAGGCGCGCATTGACGTCAAGCCTTCTTATGGGCTGTCTGACGACGAAATTGCCCGCATGCTCAAAGACAGTTTTTCAACCGCCCAGCAAGACATGCAAGCACGCGCGCTGGCAGAAGCGCGCGTTGATGCAGACCGCATGTTGCTGGCCGTCAATACCGCGCTGGCCGCCGATGCTGATTTGCTAAGCCCCAACGAGCGCGCGCAAGTTGACAGCCTGATGGCGGGGCTGGCCGATACCCGTCAAAATGGTGATGCAGCGGTCATAGAAGCCGCGACGCAGGCCTTGGCCAAGGGCACTGAAGCATTTGCAGCCGAACGCATGAACCGGGGCATTCAAAAAGCCCTGGCTGGCAAAAACATTGAATCTATTTGAATAACATTGAATCAATTTGAACAAGTTAGCACATCATGCCCATTATCAAAATTCTCCCCCACGCCGAGTACTGCCCGCAAGGTACTGAAATCACAGCACCCGCTGGCACGTCTATTTGCGAGGCGCTGCTAGACAACAAAATCAACATCGAGCACGCCTGCGACATGAGTGCCGCCTGCACGACCTGTCACGTTATCGTGCGTGAAGGTTTGGCATCGCTTAACCCGGCTGAGGAAGAAGAAGACGACCTGCTCGACCGCGCGTGGGGCCTGGAGCCCAATTCGCGCCTGAGCTGCCAAGCGATACTGGCGCAAACCAACGTCACAGTTGAAATACCCAAGTACACCATCAACCACGCCAAAGAGTTGCACTAAAAGCCACGTCATGCGCCAGATATTCCTAGACACCGAAACCACAGGCTTGTCGGCTGAAACTGGCGACCGCATCATTGAGATTGGTTGCGTTGAACTGGTCGCGCGCAAGTTAACGGGCAACAACAAACACTTCTACCTGAATCCGGGCCGCGCCAGTCATGAAGAAGCGCTAAAAGTCCACGGCATCAGCGATGAGTTTTTGAAAGACAAACCCAAGTTTGGGGTAATAGCGGGTGAGTTGCTTGACTACCTGCGCGGCGCTGAAGTCATCATTCACAACGCGCCGTTTGATGTCAGCTTTTTAAACAAAGAGCTCGAGCTGTCTGGTCAGGCGGCCATTTCGAATTGCGTCGCGAAAATCACCGACAGTTTGATGATGGCGAAAGAGGCGTTTCCGGGCAAGCGCAACTCGCTAGACGCACTCTGCGCCCGGCTTGACGTTGACAATTCTGGCCGCACATTGCACGGCGCGTTGCTTGATGCCGAGTTGCTGGCGGATGTGTACATCAACCTGACGCGCGGGCAAAACAGCCTGATGATGGACGCAGGCAATGTCGCCGAAAGTGGCGGCGTCGTATTGAGCATTGACCTGAGCCTGATCGCTTTGCCGCTACTCGCCGCGAACGACGATGAACTGGCAGAACATGAAAGCTTGCTAGCCGACATCGACAAAGCCAGCAAAGGCAAAACGGTGTGGCGTGCAGCGGTGGTTTGAGGGGTTGCCAAAGTGTTCCGGCATATAATCTGAGGCTTGCTTAATGGCAATGGGGAGATTAGCTCAGGGGTAGAGCACTGCATTCACACTGCAGGGGTCGCAAGTTCGAAACTTGCATCTCCCACCAGACAAATGAGAAAAGCCAAGTCTAATGACTTGGCTTTTTGCGTTGCAGACGTCGGTTTCTATAAAACTTCGCTGGCGAAATCGGCCAATCGTGAACGCTCACCCCGCGCCAGCGTGATGTGCCCGCCATGTGGCCAGCCTTTGAAACGGTCCACCGCATAGGTCATGCCTGATGAGCCTTCGG
>JANMWH010000189.1:0-4417 GCA_031393945.1 Polaromonas sp.
AGGTACGATTTCGCGCGCGCCACCCGTTAATGGGTTGGAAACGTAGTAATCAGAAACCTTTTCCCAAGGATGCCAATCGGGCAAATACTGGCCGCAGTGGTAAGAAAAATTGCAAACCTTCCCATATTTTTCGGACTTCACAATTGCCGTAATGTCGCGTACAGCCGGGTGAAAACGAAGGGTGCAGGACGGAGCTATCAACACATTCAGTGCTCGCGCGCGCTGCAGCAGGTGTGGCAGTGGTTCTCGTACGACGCTAGCCTCTACAAAGCAGGGAACCGCCGCATCAATTGCCCAAGCCATGACGCTGTGGTGTTGGTCAGGCGGAGTAGCAACGATTACTGCATCAAACTCCTTCAAGTCTGTTCCAGTCAGACTAGTCACTTCTTCGATGCCGTATTCAAGTACGGCGGCTTCACGGCGCGCAGCGCTAATGTCGAATCCAGAAATCAACTTAACTCCATGGTGCTGGAGGCAGCGCACCCGGCGCTTACCCATTGACCCGAGCCCCACAACTAATACTTTCATGTTGTCCTTTCTTGCATGTACGCCATGATAGATGCGACACACACAAAATCAAACGCGTCATCAACTTCGTAGTTTTGCCATCGCTCAAGAGGATAGCCGACCACACGTGGCGGGTAAAAAGATCTCCATTTCTGAAGCGCGGACACTTTGATGGCATAAGCAACACCATAAGGAAACAAGGGACGCGATTGCAATCGTTTTGCGTCGGTCACAGCAGCCAGCCAAGGCGAAATAAATCCGTCTTCGTCCATGCACTTCATCACGTCTGGCTGCTCCAACCCAACAGCTCCCACAGTTACTACGGCGTCAGTGTTTTCCCACTGTTGGCTGAAAAGCTCAATGACACCTTTCAAATCACTGCTCGCACGCAAGGGAGATGTGGGTTCTAACAACACGACGACGTCAAACGCCTGCGCCTCAAGGTCGAACAAATACTGAAGTGCATGGAGCGCCGCATCAGCCGAGCTACTTTCATCGCGAGCCAACTCTGCTGGACGCAGGAACGGCACGCTGGCGCCCGCAGCAAGAGCAACATCGGCAATAGCTTGCGAATCCGTTGAGACGACGGTCTGGCAAATCAGAGGGCAATCCAAGGATGCCTCGATGGTCCATGAAATTAAAGGTTTACCAAGCATTGGCTGAAGGTTTTTTCCGGGCAATCGCTTACTGCCGCCGCGTGCCAATATCAGGCCAAGCACGCGTAATTTTTTGTCTGAACTCATATTGCAGTGCTCTGGGTTGCGCCTACCGCAAGATTTGCAATCAGCAGCGCTACCGCCATCGCCGCCGATGAGTCTGCTGTATCGCTGCTGTGCTGACGAGCAACCATGCCAATGCCTTGTTCCAAAACAGGCACGATGTGTTCCAGGCTGTTTGCCCCGACAGATATGCCCAGTTGTGCATAGTCGAGGCCAGAATGCTTTACTGACGGGGAAAAAGGCAGACTAACAACGCGCTTGCCTGCCTTACTTGCCTGCAATCCCACTGTCGTGGCCTGAACAACGACTTGATCACATCCTGCCAACACCGGCATTAAAGCGGTTTGATCTGGCTGACTCCAATGTACCCGTGGATGCGCTGGAGATCGGGCAAATTTGTGCCACTCATTCGGGTGGTAACGAACGGCCAGGCATACGTCGTTACGAGCTAAAACCCATTGCACCAATCGATCCTGCACGAGCTGCCCAAGTCCGCTGCCTGCCCAATCAAGAGGCTGCGCATCATCTGGCTCCAAGTGCCCAGCCCAGAAAATGACATGCTGGTCTTGCCAGCCCAGTAATCGGCGCCACTTCGAGCCACCGTCCACAAATGGAGGTAGCGTCAAGGCATCGAAGGCTGGATTGCCAGTCACGACGATACGTGAAGAATCCACACCAGCAACCATCAGATTGTGTCGAGTAGTCTCAGCCAGCACTGCAATTCGTGTTGCATGGTGTGAACGCTGAAGGTAAGGGTCACCAGGCAATGCAAAAAGATCGACCATCGACAGGCTTGGGATACCCAAAGCGTTAGCGGCCTGCAAAGCAGCTTGTTCGGATCTAGGAGAGTTGGTGGCAACCACAACATCTGGTTTTTCTGTACGTAAAACGTGATCAAAAAAATGCAGCGGCAAAAATCCGCGGCGGCCGATGTTGCGCCAGCGCTCCCAAGCCACTGACTCGCCTTCAACACGCACCCATTCCAAAAAATTAAATCCCAGATAGGCTAGGGATTCTTGCCGCGACACGGTTGGATGTTGCTGGTCGTGCAGCAGTTGTTCTCCATAAGCCAGCGCCCGCTTAACGTCAGCCTGGTTGCAGAAGTCGGCGTAGCCCAATGGCGACTCTCCAGCACGTTTAGCCACATCGAACGCGGTAGTTAAAGCCAACAAACGCACCTCACATTGTTCTACCACCTGTCGCAATGCACGGATGACAGGCAGGCACATTTCAATATGTCCTCCCCCATAACTGACAAAGAGCACTTTCATAGCGCTTCGCCCCACAACGCTAATGCCGCCAGTGCCCGCAACTCGCGGGTGTAGTTGGCAGCGCCTGTACGGTGCTTTTCAAGCATTAAATCGATCTCTAGCCCAACAAATATAGGCGTAATTAGCTCACTTTTTTGTAGCGTGTTTTTAAGCCAAGGGTAGCTGGCACCTTTAAACCAGTCACCCACCGGCACGGTAAACATCTGCTTTTTGCGGTGCGCCAAATTCTCACCAATCAAGGGCGCGGCGGCTTTTTTAAACCAGTGCTTTTTGTCGCCTTGGCTCGACAGCTTGGTTGCACCGCGCGACTGAAAAGCGAACTCCATCATGCGGTAGTCCAAAAACGGCGTACGCGCCTCAATGCTGACGGCCATGCCCATGCGGTCGGGTTTGACTAAATTGTTGCCGCTGAGCAGCAGCTGCATATCCAAATACAGCGCCTGATTCACCCGGTCAAAGTGCTGCGCCTCATCAAACCAAGGCTTGGCGGCCTGCTCAAAACTGTCGATGCCTGCAAGCTGCTTGCGCACGTGTGGCTGGTACAGCGCGTTTTTTGCGGCGGCTGAAAACAGCGAGATTGAATCGAAATACTGCCGCTGAAAATCAGCAGCGGGCATGGTTTGCGCATCAGGCCTTGCAAAAAACGCTGCGTATTTGTCGTACCCCGCAAACAGCTCGTCGCCCCCATCACCTGTCAGCACCACTTTGACGTGCTTGGCGGCCAGCTCACTGACCCGAAGCGTGGGCATAAAAGACGCATCGCCATGCGGCTGGTCTAGGTAGTGCAGCACTTTAGGCCACGAGCCGAGCATGTTCAGCTCCGCTATTTCCATCGTGTGGTCGCAGCCAAAGCGCTGCGCGGCTTGCAGCGCAAAGGCTGACTCGTCATAACGCGGGTCTTCAAAGCCAATACAGAATGTTTTGACCGGGCGCGTGACGTGCCGCGCCATCAAGCCCACCACCGTGCTGCTGTCTACGCCGCCCGACAAAAACGCACCAAATGGAACATCAGCCCTTAACCGTATTCGCGTAGCGTCGTCCAAAATCGACATGAACTGCGCTGACCAATCGTCAAATTCAAAGTCACGCTCGCGCTGGTCGGCCAAGCTCCACCAGCGCTGGGTTTGCACGCCCGCTGCGCCTGGCTTGCGGGTAAATTTCGTCCACGTGCCGGGCATCACGTGCTTGATGTTCTCGTAAACCGTCCACGGCGCAGGAATGTAGTTAAACGTCAGGTAGTGGTGAATCGCTACTAAATCAATAGCTGCTCGCGCCCGATTTAATTCGGCTACAGGCAGAATTGCCTTGATTTCTGAGGCAAAAAGCATGCGCTCGCCATCATCCAGCACATAAAGCGGTTTTACGCCGATACGGTCGCGCACCAGGTACAAGGCATCTTCGCGTGCATCGTCAATTGCAATGGCAAACATGCCGTTCAGTTTGCTGACAAAGCCGATGCCCTCGCGCTCATAAAGCCGCAAAATCACTTCGGTGTCTGATGCGGTTTTGAGTTGCACGCCCTGCGCACGCAGCTCGTTGGCCAGTTCAATGAAGTTAAATATCTCGCCGTTTTGCACCACGGCGACCTGGCCATCGTCGCTGACAAACGGCTGGTGCCCGCCGCCAATGTCAATGATGGATAACCGCCGGTTGCCAATGCCCACGCCACGCTGGGGCTGGTGCCAAACGCCTTGGTCGTCTGGCCCACGATGCACCAGCTTTTGCGCCATCGTCTCCAGCGCGGCGTCACCCAGCGGCGTGCGGCTACGGCTCCAGTAACCAAATATGCCGCACATCAGTTGCCGCCTTTGCCATTGAGTCGGCCTAGCGTGCGCCACAAGATTTTGATGTCCAGCCACAGGCTTTGCTCGCGCGTGTAGCGCAAGTCCAGCGCCAGCCGATCTTGATGGGTGCCCATTG
>JANMWH010000201.1:0-4219 GCA_031393945.1 Polaromonas sp.
AGTTTGTGCCTACTTATCCAAATTGATTGGCAAAACACGCCGCCACCTTTAGACCCTCAGGAGTTGGGCCGAATGAAGTACTTGTTGTGGTTATTAAAAGCGGCTATTTTCTTTACGCTGTTCGCGTTTGCTTTAAACAACCGGCAGGTAGTTTCGGTTAATTTCTTTTTTGGTACCGTCTGGCAGGCTCCATTGGTCATTGTGGTGCTTTGCACCTTTGCCTGCGGCCTGGCACTCGGCGTGTTGATGATGATTCCCCGTTGGTGGAAAAATCGATCTGCAAAGCAAAGTCAGCCCGTAGCGGCAAGCACTTTTAATGACGCTGGGCAGGTTGCCAGCGCGCCTCAGCCAACAAGTGCACAACTTTCAGGCTCACCCACTCATGGACTTTGATTTCACCTGGCTCCTGTTAGGCTTACCAGTTGCGTTTGCGCTCGGCTGGTTGGCCTCCCGCATTGATTTGCGCCAGTTGCGGATTGAAAACCGGCAAGCGCCAAAGGCTTACTTTCGAGGTTTGAATTTTTTGCTCAACGAGCAGCAAGATCAAGCGATTGACGCCTTCATTGAAGCTGTTCAAAACGACCCGGACACCTCTGAGCTTCACTTTGCTTTGGGTAACCTGTTTCGGCGGCGCGGCGAATACGAACGCGCTGTGCGTGTCCATGAACACTTGCTGCAACGAGGCGATTTGCCACAGCTGGAGCGCGACCGCGCCCAACATGCGTTGGCCCTTGATTACCTCAAAGCAGGTCTGCTCGACCGGGCAGAAGCGGCTCTTCACAAGCTGGAATCAACGAGTTACCAGGAAGAAGCGCGGCTAGCCCTGCTTTCCATCTACGAACGGTCACGGGACTGGCAACACAGCGCGGACATCGCCAGCAAGCTTGACAGCGCTGGGCAGGCAAGCTTTACCAGCCGGCAGGCACACTACCTTTGTGAGCAGGCCACCGCACTTATGGCTACCGGCAACCGCGACGGCGCACTGCAATTGCTGGACCAAGCCTGCCAGATCGCACCCGCCTCTAGCAGGCCCTGGCTTGAAATCGCCACACTGCAGCAGCAGCGCGGGCAAACTCAAGCTGCATTCGTCGCACTACAACAATTAGACGCCGCTGCCCCGCAAGCGCTGCCGTTGGCGGCGAACTTACTTGTCAGTATTGCTCAGCAAGCGGATTTTCGAGAGCCAGCGCTGCAGCTGCTCAAGGCCCACTATTTGCAAACACCCTCTATAGACGTGATGGACGCCATTGCCAAGCTGGAGCCCACCGCCGAGCTAGCCCAGCAGTGGTTCGTGAAACACCTGGAAGGTGAGGGGTCGCTGGTAGCTGCATCCCGCTGGATTGACGGCGAAAGCGCGGCACCCGATCACAATCGCCAACTGGTCCAGCGCGCGTTAAGCAAAGCGACCAAGCCGCTGATGCGCTACCGCTGCGCCGCCTGCGGCTTTGAGGCAACCCAGCACTTCTGGCACTGCCCCGGGTGCCAGGCTTGGGACAGCTACCCGGCTCGACGGATCGAAGAGTTATGACGCACACCCCCGTGGAGAATTTTTTACACACCCCCGGGAAAGCTGCGCTTGCCTCCCCCTTGCAGGTGGTAGACACCTACGGACTGGCAGAGCCAGATCCGTGGCGGCTGCTTGAATAAGAACCGCAAACATGACAACTTCTTCGAAGCTCTCTCAAGACAAATTAGCCGCAGCCCGCGTATTGGTCGTTGGCGATGCCATGCTTGACCGCTATTGGTACGGCGCGGTAGACCGCATCTCGCCTGAAGCGCCTGTGCCAGTGGTGCGTGTCACGCGCACTGAAGAGCGGGTTGGCGGCGCGGCCAATGTGGCCAATAATATTGTGGCGCTGGGCGCCAAGGCATCGCTGCTGAGCGTAGTGGGCGACGACGAGGCCAGTCACCAGCTGGAAGCACTGGTGGCCAACACCGGCATTACACCGTATTTTGGCCGGGACCCTCAACTCAAGACCACCGTCAAGCTGCGTGTGATTGGTCGCCAGCAACAGTTGCTGCGCCTGGATTTTGAAAACACCCCTGAAAATGAAGTACTCGCGTCGCAGTCTGCCGCATTCGACCGGCTCTGCCCCGCGCATGATGCGGTTCTGTTTTCAGACTACGGCAAGGGCGGCCTCGCGCACATCGCCCGCATGATTGACCAAGCCAAAGAACTCGGTAAAACCGTCTTGGTTGACCCCAAAGGCGCGGACTACAGCCGCTATAAAAACGCAACGGTGATCACGCCGAATCGGGTCGAGCTGGAGCATGTTATTGGCAACTGGAGCAGTGAAGCGGACTTGAGCGTCAAGGCACACCAGCTTCGCCAGGCGTTAAATCTGCGGGCCTTGTTACTTACCCGCAGTGAAGCCGGTATGACGCTTTTCGACGAGCACGGCGAACTACACGTACCAGCGGTGGCACGCGAAGTATTTGATGTCACGGGGGCGGGTGACACCGTCATCGCGACTTTGGCAGCGCTGGCCGCTGCAGGCATGAGTCTGCGCGACGCAGTGCCCATTGCCAACCGCGCTGGCGGCATTGCGGTCGGTAAATTTGGCACAGCCACAGTCACATTTACTGAGCTTTTTAGCGCCACTGTCTAAAGGAATTCGAACGATGAAAATAGTTGTCACCGGCGCTGCGGGTTTTATCGGCAGCAACATCATTCAGGGCCTGAACCAGCGAGGCATCACGGACATTACGGCTGTCGATGACATGACCGAAGGCGACAAGTTTAAAAATTTGGCTGATCTTCAAATAGCCGACTACGTAGACGCTGATGATTTTTACGACCTGTTTGCCGAAGGTGCGTTTGGCGACGTCGACGCGGTGTTTCACGAAGGCGCCTGCAGCGACACGATGGAGCCCGATGGCAAGTACATGATGGACAACAACTACACGTTGTCGTGTGAGTTGTTCCAGTCATGTCAAGAGCAGGGAACACGTCTGCTGTATGCCTCATCAGCAGCAACCTACGGGCATGCTAAGCCTGACGCCAGCGCGCCTGACGGCACTGGTGCCTTCAGTGAATCGCCTGAGTATGAAAAGCCATTGAATGTTTATGGCTACTCCAAGCTTCTTTTTGATCAGCGTTTGCGGCGCGAGCTAGGCACGCGCTTTGAAAACGCGACCGCCCAGGTCGTCGGTTTCAGGTATTTCAATGTGTACGGCCCGCGTGAGCAGCACAAAGGCCGAATGGGCAGTGTTGCCTTTCACCAGTTCAACCAGTACCGCGCTGAAGGCAAAGTCAAACTGTTTGGCCCCTACGGCGGCTACGGTGCAGGCGAGCACATGCGCGACTTTGTATTTATCGACGACGTAGTGGCAGTCAACCTTTGGTTTTTAGACCACCCTGAACAGTCTGGACTGTTTAACCTGGGCACAGGCACGGCACAGCCCTTTAACGACCTTGCAATTTCGGTAGTCAACAGCCTTAGGCAAATCGAAAATCAAGCCCCTTTAAGTATCGAAGAAGCCGCGCGCGGAGGCCTGATTGACTACATCGATTTTCCGAGCGCGCTGGTCGGCAAATACCAAAGCTACACCCGCGCCAATTTGAGCGCGCTGCGCGCTGCAGGTTGCGACCACGTGTTTGCCGATGTCCAAACTGGCGTGGCGCGTTACACAAAGTGGTTAAACGCGCAATAACGGTGGTTTGTGCCTATAAAATCACAACCTGGCGGTCAACGAACCAATACTTTGCTCGTTGTTAGCTGTGATGCCTCGGACAAAAACGAGGTTGCCTAAGTTTTCTAACCACACCCTATTTTGAGGAGTTTTCTCATGTTCAAGAAATTGCTGGCGTTTTTCGCCGCCATGACTGTTGCGATCGCTTTCGCCGCAGTCGACGTCAACAAAGCCACCCCTGCTGAGCTCGATGGCATCAAAGGCATTGGTCCTGCTATCTCGGGCAAGATTGTTGACGAACGCAAAAAAGGTAACTTTAAAAGCTGGGAAGACTTCATTGAGCGCGTCAAAGGCATCGGCGAAGGCAACGCAGCCAAGTTCTCTGCAGAAGGCCTGACGGTCGGCGGCGCTGGCTACAAAGGCGCAGCCGCTGCTCCTGCAGCCCCAGCCAAAAAAGACGACAAGCCAGCTGCTGCCGCGCCAGCCAAAGCTGATGCCAAGCCTGCTACGCCGGCTGCTCCTGCAAAAGCTGATGCCAAGCCAATGGCTCCAGCCGCTGCGGCTGCTGCACCTGCCATGGCTAAAG
>JANMWH010000204.1:0-3599 GCA_031393945.1 Polaromonas sp.
GCCGATCCGAACTCGTATGGGTTCAGGAAAGCTAGAAGCACGAAGGATGCTTGCGCGCAGTTGTTCAACTCCCTCGCCTCGAAGGCCTCGGCCTCTTGGGTGTTGGATGCGGACATCAGCGGGTTTTTCGACCACATCAACCATGACTGGTTGCTGCGCAATGTTCCAACGAACAAGCGCGTGCTCAATCAGTGGCTCAAATGTGGGGTCGTGGAAAAAGACCAATTAGTGGAAACAGATGAAGGTACTCCGCAGGGGGGCATCATCTCGCCAACACTGGCGAACTGGACGCTTGACGGCCTGGAACGGGGTCTGCAGTCGCATGTACGTGCAACTCTGGGCTTCGCCAACGGCAAGAAGGCCAAGGTGAACTTAGTACGGTACGCGGATGACTTCGTGGTGACCTGCGAATCGAAAGAGTTGCTGGAAACGCTGGTTAAACCGTGGGTGGAAACATTCTTGCGTGAGCGAGGACTGGAACTGTCTGCGGCCAAAACGCGAATTGTGCATATTGATGAAGGTTTCGATTTTCTTGGGTGGAATTTCAGAAAGTATTCTGGAAAACTGCTCATTAAACCGAGTCGTAAGAGCGTGAAAGCGCATTACGACAAGGTGAAGGGGATTGTTGCTGAGTCAGGTCGGTGGAAAACTGAAGTGCTGATAGCCAAGCTCAACCCGGTTCTCCGTGGGTGGGCAAACTATCACAGCGGGGTCGTGGCGAAACGGACATTTAGCGGATTGGACTCACAGATTTACTGGAAACTGATTCGCTGGGGTCTCAGACGCCATCCTCGTAAGAGCAAGATCTGGGTGCATGAGCGCTACTGGAAAAGACCCGGTACACGCTGGGAATTTACCGCAGAGGTCTTGAAGGTTGACGGATCAGGTAGCGAAGCGGTAACGCAGAAATGGCCACTTTATTTGTATAAGCTTGCTGATACAAAGATTGTGAGGCACGTCAAAATCAAAGGGGACTACAACCCTTTTGATCCGGCATGGGAAAAATATGGTGAAGAGCTGCGGGTCGCACGCATGTCACAGGACATCGTCGACGCGTCTAGGCTAAAACTGTGGAACTCCCAAGTTGGAAATTGTGCTTTGTGCACATTGCCAATAGAGGCCATCTTTGAAAGTCACGACCACCATATCGTGTACCGGATGCATGGAGGCTCTGACGCTCTGTCTAATCGCGTGCTGCTGCATTCGATCTGTCATACGCGTGTTCATATCCTAGGTTTGGAGGTTACCAAGCCGGTCCCTGTACGGGGACTTTAATCTGGGGAAGTAGACTAGGGTTATGCGACCTGATGAATCTACCAAGCCAGTGGTCGTACGTGAGCCGTATGCGGTGAAAGTCGCAAGTACGGTTCGATGGGGGGGGGATGGCAGTGATGCCGTCTCCCTACCCTACCCAACTGCTGCAAAGGTGCCCGCCGCACCCGTCAAAACCGCCGCACAGAAAGCGCTGGAAAAGCTCGGCCTGCGCACGGGCATTGACTTGGCGCTGCACTTGCCGCTGCGCTACGAAGACGAAACGCGCATCACGACGCTGGCCGATGCGCGAGACGGTGACCTGGTGCAAATTGAAGGCCAGGTGACGAACAGCGAAATCGCGTTTCGCCCGCGTCGGCAGCTGCGCGTGACGATTGACGACGGCACTGACACCTGCACACTGCGATTTTTAAATTTTTACCCGTCGCATCAAAAGACGCTAAGCGTTGGCGCGCGCGTGCGGGCGCGCGGCGAGCTGCGGGGCGGGTTTTTAAGTCGTGAAATGGTGCACCCCAGCTTCAAGCTTGCGGGCGGCGAACTGCCCGGCGCGCTCACGCCGATTTATTCAACCGTGGCGGGTTTGCCGCAGGCCTATTTGCGAAAAGCGGTACTCGGCGGCGTCTCGCGGGCGGATTTAAGCGAAACGATTCCTCCGCTATTTTTGAATAGAAACCTGCCGCGGCCCATGTTGAATCTGCGTGAGGCGCTACAGTTTTTACACAACCCAACGCCTGACGTTGCATTGGCTACCTTTGAAGACCACACCCACCCGGCCTGGCAACGCTTAAAAGCTGAAGAGCTGCTGGCCCAGCAACTGTCGCAACTTGAAGCCAGACGCGTGCGAGCCGCCATGCGTGCGCCGCCGCTGGCCAGCCAGTCGCTGAGCAACACGCAATGCACCCTGCACGACCAATTGCTTGAACGCTTGCCATTTCATTTAACGGACGCACAGCAGCGCGTGGGTGCGGAGATTGCCGCTGACTTGCAAAAAAACGTCCCGATGCACCGCCTGCTGCAAGGCGATGTTGGCTCGGGCAAAACCGTGGTGGCAGCCCTCGCCGCTGCACGCTGCATCGACGCAGGCTGGCAATGCGCGCTGATGGCGCCCACCGAGATTTTGGCTGAGCAGCATTTCAGAAAACTCATCACGTGGCTAGAACCATTGGGCATCAAAACCGCGTGGCTAACGGGTAGCCAAAAAGCCAAAGAGCGCCGCGAAGCGCTGGCCTTGATTGCCAGCGGCGAAGCGGGTTTGGTAGTAGGAACGCATGCGGTGATTCAAGACAAAGTCATTTTTAAAAACCTGGCACTTGCCATCATTGACGAGCAGCACCGCTTTGGCGTAGCCCAGCGGCTGGCACTGCGCAGCAAGATGACGAATGGCAGTGCAACGCCGGGCCAACCTGGGGCGCAAGAGCCGCACTTGTTGATGATGACCGCCACGCCGATTCCGCGCACACTGGCCATGAGCTATTACGCAGACCTTGACGTGTCAACCATCGACGAGCTGCCTCCGGGGCGCACTGCCATCGTGACCAAAGTGGTCAATGATTCGCGGCGTGATGAAGTCATTGAGCGCATTCGCAGCCAAATTGCAGAAGGCCGGCAGGTGTACTGGGTGTGCCCGCTGATTGAAGAAAGCGAAATGCTGGACCTGACTAACGCTACGCAAACGCACGAGACATTAAGCGCAGCCCTTCCGGGCGTGCTGGTCGGTCTGCTGCATTCGCGCATGCCAACCGTAGAGAAAAAAGCCGTGATGGCGCTGTTCAACGAAGGTGTGATGGCCGTGCTGGTCAGCACCACGGTGATTGAAGTGGGCGTGGACGTGCCCAACGCGAGCCTGATGGTGATTGAACACGCCGAGCGGTTTGGCCTTAGCCAGTTGCACCAACTGCGCGGCCGCGTGGGGCGGGGCGCAGCAGCATCAGCATGTGTGCTGCTGTACTCGACGGGAGATTCCTCGCGATTAGGCGACACGGCCAAAGCGCGGCTTAAAGCGATGGTGGAAACCAATGACGGGTTTGAAATTGCGCGCCGGGATTTGGACATTCGCGGGCCGGGCGAGTTTTTAGGCGCGCGTCAGTCGGGTGCGCCTTTGCTCAGGTTTGCTGATTTGGAATTCGATGGGGCCTGGCTGGAGTGGGCTCGGGGTTTGGCGCCTGTGATGCTCGATGGGTATGCGGAGTTGGCTGAGCGGCATGTGGGGAGGTGGCTTGGGGCTCGGGCTGAGTTTGTGAAGGCTTGAGTTTTGTGCCTTTTCTTGCTACGGCGCTTTATATACGGGCGCGGATAGCTCATTAATTAATAGCTTATTTCGCCTTCAC
>JANMWH010000206.1:0-7475 GCA_031393945.1 Polaromonas sp.
CCCAAAAACACGTCTTGCACATCGCGGCGGCGCACCGGCTGGTTGTTGATGTAATAGCTTGAAGTGCCGTCGCGGGTCAGCACGCGTTTAACGGCAATTTCAGCAAACTGGCCCCACTGGCCACCGGCGCGGTGGTCAGCGTTGTCAAACACCAGCTCTACGCTGGAGCGGCTGGCGGGTTTGCGCGTGGTGGTGCCGTTAAAAATAACGTCTTGCATCGACTCGCCGCGCAGCTCGGATGCCTTGCTTTCACCCAGCACCCAGCGCACGGCGTCCATGATGTTGGACTTGCCGCAACCGTTGGGGCCCACCACGCCCACCAATTGCCCCGGCAGCACGAAGTTGGTGGGGTCAACAAACGACTTGAAACCCGAGAGCTTGATGGAATTTAAACGCAAAAGACAACCCGTTTTTGTTTTATAAGCTGTTGATTCATAACGTTTTGCAGCCGAAAAAGGCTTGAGGCATTAAAAATCGCATCGCACGATGTTACCCGAGCCGGTAGCCGGTAAAACGCGCGAAAACCGCCTTAAAAAACCTCGGCTAGCTTTTGAGTCGCCGGACAATCATGGCCAGCGCCAGCAACGCAAAAGCCGCGAAGCACAAAAACGACCAATTGGCGATGGACAAGCCCAAAAATGTCCAGTCAATTTTGGTGCAGTCGCCACTGCCTTTGAAGATCATGGGAATCAAGCGTTTGAGCGGAAAGGTTTCGACCATGCCGTAAAAGTCGCGCCCGCAGCTGGCAATTTCCGGCGGAAACCACTGCAGATAGCTTTGCCGCGCCGCCACAAATGCGCCCGCTACGCTGGTGATAAAAAGCAAGATACTGCCCAGCAGCACAGTTGCTTTTTTGCGGAAAAACGCCGCACTGCCTGCAATCAGTGCTACCAAAATCAAAGCATAGCGCTGCACGATGCACATGGGACAAGGCTCCAGGCCCACGACGTGCTGCAGGTACAAGCCGAAAGCCAGCATGCCCAGGCAGGCAGCGCAAATCACAAAAAAGACGCGGCTGGCGGAATAGTCAGAGTAGGTAGTCAACATGGAATGAACAAGGTTTGAACAGTAAACAAAATATTCAGGCGGATGTAGCGTGCCGCAAACTTAGCAAAGCATAAACAAGCCTCGATTGTCTGCGTACTGCAAGCGGTCACGGTGTTTAAGGTCAAAAATGCTGCGAAAGCCCACAATTGAGAATGTTTTAGGTCCGTAGCCCAATGAATATGGGCGCTAAAAGCTACTTAATTAATAGCATTTAAGAGTCATTGCATACACGATGTTACTCAATACGCACCCAGCTTGCGGAGCAGCAAGGCGAGCGGGCGCATCGCCTAAGCGACAAACCCTGTGACGTAAGCAGCATTGGTTGCGGTATCGTGCAGAAAGCAAGCCTCACGGAGACAAAAACAATGCAAAGCCTGACTGGCCTCGATGCCACTTTTTTATACCTTGAATCACCTGAAATGCCGATGCACGTGGGCTCGTTTGCCCTGTGCGGGTTGCCTGCGGGGTTTAAAGGCAGCTTTCATAAAGCGGTAATCGAGCACATCACCAAGCGCATGCACCTGGCGCCGGTGTTTAGCCGAAAGCTGGTTTTTATGCCAATGGACTTGGGCCACCCGCTGTGGGTAGAGGCCGATTCAGTCGACATGGGTTTTCATATCCGCCGGGCGGATTCAGCCAAAAAAGGCGCCGCCCCCATGACGCTGGCTGAGGCGCACAAGCTTTGCGCGCAATTGCATGGCGAACTGATTGACCGCAACTTTCCGCTGTGGGAGTTTTATATTTTTGACCGCATCAAATTGCCCGACGGCAAATTGGTAGCAGGGTTTTTCTCAAAAATTCACCACGCCGCGCTCGACGGCAAAGGTGGCGTGCTGCTGGCCAATGCCCTGCTAGACGTCACCCCTATACCGCGCGAAGTAGCGCCGCCCGACGCCAAACGGCGCGGCCCACGCGAAGCAGACTTGAAGATCAGCAAAATGATTGGTACGGTGTTTTCAAGCTCGCTGGGGCAACTGGTCAAGGCTGCAAAACTGTTGCCGTCAGCGGCAGGTTCGCTCGGCGCGTCGCTGGCCAAGCGCTCGTCGGTAAGCGAAGCAAAAACCAGCAAGATACCGCTCAAGCTGGCGCCGCCCACCGGTTTTAATACGGGCGTGTCTGTGGGCCGGGTGTTTGCGGTGGCCAGCGCGCCGCTGGCCGAGTGCAAGGCCATCGGCAAAGCCGTTGGCGGCTCGTTCAATGACGTGGTGCTGTGGATTTGCTCTACCGCGCTGCGCAGCTACTTAACGCAACACCACAATTTGCCTAAAAAATCGTTGGTGGCCGCCATGCCGGTGTCGCTGCGCGAAAGTGGGCAGGTAGACGCCACTAATTTGGGCAACCAGGTCAGCATGAGTTTGGTGGATTTGGGTACGAACTTGGCCAACCCCAACAAGCGCATGAACGCCATCATGATGTCGACTGGCAAGGTAAAAGCGTCTGTGCAATCTCTTAAAGGTCTGCTGCCTACCGACTACCCTTCCCTGCTGGCGCCGTGGCTGGTGGGCGGCGCGGCCAAAATGGCACTGAACGCAGCGGGCAAAAGCAATTTGTTCACCCGCCTGCCGGTAATGGCCAACCTGGTGATTTCAAACGTGCCGGGCGCCCCCATGCCCCTGTTTTTGGCGGGCGCGCAGTTTTTAACGTTTCACCCGGTGTCGATCATCGTGCACGGCCTGGCGCTCAATATCACAGTGCAAACCTATGCTGGCCGGGTTGACTTTGGCATCGTGGCAGACAAAAAAGCGCTGCCCCATGCCAATGACTTGGCCAAGGCCATTGAAGCTGCGTTTCGCGAAGCAATGGTGTTAATGGGACCAGTTGCGCAGGAAGTAAGTGCAGTCAGTTCAGTCGCCCCAGTCACCAAAGTGACGAAATCAGATTCAATACCCCTAACGCCCAAAAAGCCAAGCGTGAAACGCGCTGCAAGTGGTTCAAAATCTACCGCAACCAAAGCACCCAAATCCAAACTCACTTCCACCCCTCATGGCAAGCCAGTCGTCAAGAAAATCAGCAAACGTGCAGTCAGTGTCTAACCAAAGTTTTAACCCCAGCGAAATGCTGCATAGCGAGCCGCCCAGCGCCTGGCTAATGGCGCTTGAAGTGCGTGCCTTTTGGGAGTTTGGCGCGCTGCTGCCAAGCTGGCCGTTTTTGTCCCGCGCGCCCAGAGGCGACGGCCACGCCGTGATGGTGTTCCCAGGCTTGTCGGCCAACGACGCCTCGACCGTACCGCTGCGCTACTACCTGCAGTCGCTGGGCTACAGCCCTTGGGGTTGGGCGCAGGGCTTTAATTTTGGGCCGCGCGCTGGCGTGCTTAACGAAGCCAAAGACAACCTGGTGCGCACCTTTGAAAGCACGGGCCGCAAAGTGAGTTTGATTGGCTGGAGCTTGGGTGGTGTGTATGCGCGCGAACTGGCCAAAGAGCTGCCGCACATGGTGCGCGGCGTGATCACGCTCGGCACGCCGTTTGCAGGCTCACACAAGTCCACCAACGCGTGGCGCGTGTACGAGCTGACCAGTGGCCGAAAAATCGAACGCGAAGCTGACCACTACGACCTGCCCGCAGCGCCGCCAGTGCCAACCACCAGTATTTATTCGCAAACCGATGGCGTAGTCGCCTGGCAAGCCAGCATTCAAAAGGCCAGCAAAACCAACCCGCACACTGAAAACATCGAAGTACTGGCCAGTCACATCGGCCTGGGCATAAACCCCAGCGCCTGGTGGGCAGTGGCCGACCGGCTGGCCCAACTTGAGGGGCAGTGGGCACCGTTCGCGCGCGGCGACAAGGGGCGCGTACACGGCTTGATATACCCGGCTACGGCGAAGGGTAGAGCAGCGCATTAACGCCCGGTTTTTGCTATTATTTATATAGCTGATAGCACCCGTATTGATTCGGCTACAGCCTGATTAAGTTTTTAAATTAGCGCTTTTCGGGCTATTTGTCGTCGCCAAGAGCATCGCCCCGTTTCTGCCCCGTTTGCATGGCTGCATCAAGCGCTTGCTTGAACTGCAGCTGTGTTTGCTGAGGCGTTGACCCCGCGCTTGCGCCAGATGTTGGCTGCACGCTGACCGGTGAGGTGGCCAGCTGTTTTTTAACCACCACAGTAACGATTCCCAGCGCCACCAGCAGACTCAATACGCCAAAAATACTTCGCATAGTTGGGCTTTATAAAGTTGCGTCGGCAGGCGCAGACAGCTTGTCCATCCACTGAGCGAGCGCGCGTTCGTTTTCAGTGCCAGACCCATACGCCGCGCGCATCCCGGCTTGCGCCTCGGGCCGGTGCTGGTTGAGCTTGACTTTGCACTGCATGCTCAAAACTCGCAGCTCAAACGCTACTATGCCGTTCATCATTTTGTGTTGATAGTCTTCACCCAGGCCGCGCCACTGGTCGGCGTAGGCGGGGTCGTGGTCAGCAATCAGGTGTTTTAGCAGGCGGTCTTTGTCGTCGAAAGATTCGATGATTTTTGCCTCAACCGTGCAATGCACCATCAGGTAGTTCCACGTGGGTACGCGGGCCAGATCAGGGTACACGCGCGGCGTCATGTATGCGTGCGGGCCCATGAAAGTAACAATGGCTTTGGGCCGCGCGGTTAAGTAGCGCCAGTGCGGGTTGGGCTTGGCGCAGTGGCCGAGCAGCAGCGTTTCGCTCCCCTCTCCTTCGTCAGTCAGCAAATGCAAAGGCAGCGGCGTAACAAACGGCAAACCGTCATCGTCTGTTGATATCAAGCTGGCCAACGGATTGGCGCGAATCAGCTCGTAGGCTGTGGCGTTTGTCGTGTTGCTGTCTTTGGCGATGAATTGGGCGGGCAGGTACATGTTTTTGCTTTAATCACCAGTTCTCGGGTGGTTTGACTTGACATGCATGTTGATATATATTGGCATGCATCACTACCCAAGGACAAATCTGATGAGTTCAATGGTTTTAACCCAAGTTTACCTAGAGCCTTCGCAAAAACAAGCGCTGACTAGCCAAGCCAAAAAATCAGGCCGCAAGGTGTCTGAGATCATGCGCGACGCGGTTGACGCCGCCATTGCAGGCGTAACGCTGGAAGAAATTCAAACGCTCGATATGGGTACCCAGCGCGCTCAAGGCGACATCAACGCGATGCTGGCAGACCTCAAAGGCAACACCACTGAGCACACTGCCTTTATGCGCGAAATAGCCAAGCTGCAAAAAGCCGCCGCCAAGGAATTTGCATGAGCGTGCTGACCGACGTGATGGACCGCCTGACGGACATTTCGTCGCTGCGAACCCAGGTTACTGAGCTGATTCAACAGCAGCGCGAAATGCGCGGCATCATGCTCAGCCAGCAGCGTGAGCTAGCTGAGGTGCGTGGGCAGTTGAAAGCGTTGATTCAAATGCAGGGTGCGGCTGCGCGGAAATGATGGCTTGCCTAAAAAGGTAAACAGACACCACGCATCAAGCTAAGACTCGGTTGTAAAACTCAATCCCGTCAGATCTGTGGCAGATTGAGTCATGCGCCCTACCTTGAATTTGGCTTTGACTAAGACAGTTGCGCATGTCTGACCCTTGACGGTAACGACGTGCTGAAAATGCAGAAATTTCGCATCTGCAAAGACGATATCCGTCTTAACGCAGACGTTCTCGAAAAGGAAGATGGGTTTGTGGAACTGGATCTGCTGCTCAACATTCACCATCGCGCAGCTTGCCTGACGCATCCGCCCCAGCAAGCCGCTGCGCACTCCAAAATCAAGCTGTGCAGCTTCTGCAAGCTGCAGGTACTTGTCGCTCTTGAGAGTGCGGACGCCGACGTCGAACGGCGTGACCCAGAAGGTACAAGTGCAGCCTGTTTGCAAGATGGCTGAGTCCCGCTTGAAGAAAGCGGCAAATAAAGTCAGCAGGTTACGCCAGAAACCAGACATCAATGCAAAGCGGGCACAAATTGAACATCAAATCTTTTAGCCAAATCCATCAGCTTTTTATCCAGTGTCCAAAGCAAGGCGCCTGGTGTGATGCAGGTACTTGCCAATAGCGCAATGTCCACGAAGCCACAGCCCAGGCCATAGAGCTTTTCACGTTCGATAAAAGCCATCACTTCAGCCCAAGTGGCCAGACTTGCTTGCCCAAGCAATGCCATATCTCCCAAGGTTTGCTGCCTGGGCACAGGTGGTGTACCGCAAGCAATTTCGGCCAGCACCATGGGGTGACCTAAAACAAGGTCCCGTTGGATCAAGCTCACCAAACCGTCATTTGTTTGGCGAAAATGCGCTACCCAAACCGACGTATCAACGAGCACATTCATTCAGGTGCAACCACCTCGCGGCGGCGAGGCACGTCGAGCATCGGTGGGGCCATTCCACCCAGCGCAGCCAAACGTTTGCCCGCCTGAACCCTAACGAATGTGCTGATTGCTTCACGAAACAGATCAGCCTTATCCATTTTGGGGTCCGCTAAATCGAGCGCTTTTTGGTAGAGCGTGTCTTCGATGGTGATGGTGGTGCGCATGCTGCAAAACCTTTATGGAATCAATATTGATGCAATACTACATCTTTTTTGATGAGGCCGCCCAGTCAACCCGCGTGTTTGCGAGTATTGCGCTAGTTAACAGCGTGCCGAGCCAGCCACTCTTTCAACGTTTCGCCAGACTGTTCTGCAACCCAGTATTTCAGTCCATTGACAGATCCGCCGTAGGCAACACCTGCAGCTCGTGATGGGCTGGATGCTGTCCACTCTTTCAAAAATACAAGTTTCCCGTCTTTCGCGCCAATAACGCCTTCAGCGCGGAGCTGCTCTCGTACAGGACTCCAATAGGCATCCCCTGCCGCTTTAGTTTCGTCGTCAAGAACGGAGCCAACTTCCACCACAAACCGGTCGCCGAGCGGACGACCAAACGAACGGTTTTTGCGCTTCAGCGAAGTCTCGAAAACAAACCTTGGAATGTTGGAAGTGACCGCAACAGGCACCACTGCGGTTGCAACAGACTTGGGTGCGTCAAACAATCGAAAACCAAGCGCAGCAATCAAAAATTGTGCAGTTGCAGAAAAATCATCCACGATGGCGCGGTCTGCCTCATTTAGAGCGGCAAATGCGGGCGTTGTTTGATTTAGCACTACGCCGTCGGCCCGCTTTAATTCTGCATGCCAATGATGTTCAAGGTGCTTTGCGTGCGCCTTGTTGAGCGACCCATCCTGTGCAACAACTACTAACGCGGTCTGCCAGGTAAATCTGTCAAACGACTTGTCGTGTTCAACCAGACGATCAAACAGCAGCTCGCTTTCACCAACGTATGCAAATGGTCGATCTGGCTCGTCTTCATTGCTTCCTACCAGCAAGTACAAGCCGACTTGTTTAAGTTCAGGGCGGCCGATGCTAGCTGCCAGCATTGAGCGAGGTAACTTGACCACGCGCGCAGTCCTATTCGATTGGTCGCAAACGACGCGCTTGGCAGGGTCGTCGTCAATCAACAGA
>JANMWH010000251.1:0-2030 GCA_031393945.1 Polaromonas sp.
ATCGCAGCCGATGGTGCTGGTGGCGTCTACCAAGTCGGGCGTTAAAACCACTGACGAATTCATCAAAACGGCCAAGGCTAACCCCGGCAAGTTCAGCTACGGCTCGTCGGGCGTGGGCACCGCGCTGAACCTGGCAGGCGAGATGGTGAAAGAAGCGTCGGGTACTTTCGTGGTGCACATTCCGTACCGCGGCGTAGCGCCGCTGGCCAACGATTTGCTGGGCGGGCAACTCGACTTTGGCGTGTTTGTTTTGTCAAGCGGGCTGCCGCATATTAAAAGCGGCAAAGTGGTGGCGCTGGGCATTACTGAAGCCAAGCGCTCGGCGGCTGCGCCCGGCGTGCCGACATTGTCTGAACACCCGCTGCTAAAAAATGTCGACATCAGCAGCTGGTTTGGGCTGTGGGCGCCGGCTGGGTTGCCTGCTGCGGTGAATCAAAAGCTGTCGCAAGCATTAAGCGAATCATTGGCCAGCGCCGACTTGCGCAAAAAGTTTGAAGACTCTGGTGCGGTTACGGCCAACGGCACCACGCAGTTGGCGGGTTTTCAGAAAACAGAAATTGACAAGTACGACAGCATCGTCAAGTTCGCGAAAATTCGCGAATGAGTGTGCTGACTTCACTTACCGCCCTGCCGATTCAGGTCGCTCCGCCAGACATTTCGCGCTGGCAAAGTGGATCTGATGGCATTGCGTATGTGCATGAGCACACCACCGCGCAGCCCGGGCCAGACGTGCTGGTCACAGCGCTGGTGCACGGCAACGAATATTCAGGCGCAATTGTGGTGGCCGAGCTGCTGGCAACTGGTTGGCAACCTGCGCGCGGTCGCGTGACTTTCGCGTTTTGTAATGTTGCCGCGTTTGCCAAGTTTGACGCTGCGAAGCCCGATGCCGCACGCTTTGTAGACGAAGACTTCAACCGCGTGTGGAGCGCCGCGCGGCTGGATGGCAACGAGCAATCAACCGAGCTGCAACGCGCCCGCGAGCTGCGGCCGCTGGTCAGCAGAGCCACGCATTTGCTAGACCTGCATTCCATGCACGAGCTGGGCGCGCCGCTGTTGGTTACGGGCACGTTGCAGCGCAACATTGATTTTGCGCAGGCGCTGCAAACGCAGTCGCAAGCCATCATCGACACCGGCCATGCAGACGGCGTGCGGATGCGCGACTATAGTGAGTTTTCAAATCCTGACGGCCAGCGGATTGCCTTGTTGCTGGAAGCAGGCCAGCACTGGCAAGCGTCCAGCGTGGCCGTGGCACGCAATACGTTGGCGAGGTTTTTAGTCGCAGCGGGGTCGCTAAGTCAACTTGAAGCCGAAGCCAGCTTGCCCAAGGGTTGGCTGCAGCCCGACGTAGCCCCGGCCCCACCCGTGCGAGTGCTTCAAGCCGTAGTCGCCCAGTCAATGGATTTTGTTTTCACAGAAGCCTTCACCGGTGGTGAAGTCATACCCCAAGCAGGCACCGTGATAGCCCACGACGCAGGCCGCCCCGTGGCAACGCCGCACGACCACTGCGTGCTGGTCATGCCATCAGTTCGGCAATTGCGGCCGGGCGTGACGGTGGTGCGGCTGGGGCGGTTAATTTGACTGTTTAGTTGCTACAGCCCAATGAATACGGGCGCGAGCAGCTATGAAAATATGAGGCGAAACTGGTCTCAACCACTTCCAGCAATGCACCAGTACGCATAATTGCTGAATTACTGCAATCGCGTTAAACTGCAAACATGCAAGCACAACTTACCATCAACAGCCGCGGCGTGGTTACCCTGCCCGCCAAGATTCGCAAAGCTATGGGTTTTCAAGCCAACGACCAGCTGATAGCTGAAACCACTGCTCAAGGCCTGCTGCTGCGGCCAACGGTCACCTTGCCGCTGGAGACCTACACGCCAGACCGTGTGAAAGAGTTTGACGATGCCGAAGCCGACTTGGCCTTGCTGGTGGCAAAGCGCAAGCTTTAGGCTGCGTGCGCCATGCGAATTTTTCTGGATGCAAACATTCTTTTTTCCGCCGCCAAATCAAACGGCGCCATTCGCCAACTG
>JANMWH010000279.1:0-2424 GCA_031393945.1 Polaromonas sp.
ACTGCGAGGTTGCGCTACGGGAATGTCGTGCGAGATTGCCCACTGCTTGACGGGTGACGCCTGCAATTTCAGGCCGCGCCCGGCGGGGCGGTCGGGTTGGGTAAGCACCAAAGCGATCTCAAAGCCCGCCGCGTGAATAGCGTTTAGAGCAACGCGGGCAAATTCGGGTGTTCCCGCGAAGATAACCTTCATCAAACGCTCATCAATCGGCTTTAGCTTGCTTGATCATCTTGGTCTTGATGCGGTTGCGTTTAAGCGGCGACAAGTATTCGACAAACACCTTGCCTATCAGGTGGTCCATCTCGTGCTGCACACAAACTGACAGCAAGCCTTCGGCCTCATGCGTTTGCAGTTTGCCGTCCAAGTCAAGTGCCTCGACCTTGATGGCCAACGAACGTTCTACATCGTCGTAAATGCCGGGCACCGACAGGCAGCCTTCGTTGTTGACTTTTTTCTCGTCGCTGGCCCAGACAATATTCGGGTTAATCAGGACCAGCGGGTCATCGCGCTCGGCGCTAATGTCAATCACCACCACACGCTCATGCACATTGACTTGCGTGGCGGCTAGGCCAATGCCCTCGGCTTCGTACATGGTGTGCAACATGTCATCGACAAGGGTTTTTATGCGGGCGTCAACAGCGGCCACCGGTTTGGCAATGGTGTGCAGCCGTGCGTCGGGGTAGCGAAGAATGGTCAGTTGTGTCATGTTGCTAGGGTAGTTGTCTCTATTTTCGCAAACTTTCGGGGCTTTTGGGCTGCGATGTGTGGCGGAAATCCAGTTTTCATTGCTCAATCAAGGGCTTAGGTGCAAAATTGCGTGTAGTTTGTCAAGATTAGTTGGCGTAACTTTGCGTTGTTAAGATTCATCAAAGCTATCGAATCTCAAGCGCCAAGGCGCTAGCTGAGTCAGATAACCAGTCAAAAACCAAGCCACTATCTAAGCTCTAAGGGCCACCAAGATGCACATTACTTCTGGTCAACTTGTCAATATTTCAAGCATTTCAATAGCTGTTGCCTGTTTGACGGCGGCTTTCAGTGCGCAAAGCCAAGTGGTGGCGCAGAACTTTCCGATCTTGCCCAGCCAAAAAGCCACCGCAACCCAAGTCGCGCAAACCGGCGTGCCACTAGCTGAGCTGGCCGCCAACGCGCCAGACAACTACACCGTGAGGAGCGGCGACACGCTGTGGGCCATTTCGGGTATGTTCTTGAAAAGCCCGTGGCGCTGGCCCGAGCTGTGGGGCATGAACCTTGAAGACATCCGCAACCCGCACCGTATTTACCCCGGTCAGCAGCTGTTTTTAGACAAAAGCAACGACCGCGCCACACTGCGCACCCGCAAAGCCGACGGCCCGCCAACCGACACAATCAAGGTGTCACCGCGCACCCGTTCAGAGTCGTTGGGCGACACATCGATTCCTACATTGGCAGCCAACCTGATTGAGCCTTTTTTGGCGGAGCCCTTGATTGTTGATTCAGTCGCTTTTGCAGCTGCACCACGCATTGTGGCCACGCAAGAAGGCCGTGTATTGCTAAGCCGCGGCGACCGTGCCTATGCACGTGGCGAATTCTCAGGCGGCACAGGCGGCAAAGCTTTAAGCGACGAGCGTGGCCAGCCTCTTGATTACCGCGTGTTTCGTAACGCCACGCCCCTGAAAGACCCCACCACCGGCGCTATTTTGGGCTATGAAGCGCAATTTGTCGGCAAGGCCGAGCTGGTGCGCGGCGAGTCAATGCAAGACGTGCTTAACAAAGACGGCAAAACCACGCGTGAGTTGGTGCCCGCCACTATCGACATCGTGCTGGCCAAAGAAGAAATGCGCGTTGGCGACCGCTTGGTGTTAGAGCCCGCCCGCGCCTCAGGCAGCTACATGCCGCGCGCACCCAGCACGCCGATTGCTGGGCAAATTGTGTCGGTGTACGGCAGCGCCGTGCGGTTTGCTTCTGAAAACCAAGTGGTGGTGGTAAACCGCGGCAGCAAAGACGGCCTGGAGCGCGGCCACGTGATGGCGATTTTGAAAGACGGCGAGCGCCTGCGTGACCGCACAGACACTGCGCGCCCCGAAATGAAGCTGCCCAATGAGCGCAACGGCTTGCTGATGGTGTTTCAAACTTTTGAAAACCTGTCTTACGCGCTGGTGCTGCAAATTACAGACGGCGTGCGGGTTGGCGACCGTTTTGTTAACCCAAATTAAGCCGTATCTCGCCACTGCCAGGACCCGTGGAGCGCGCTGAACTCAATGCCTGGCTGCAGCTAACGCTGGCGCCCGGCATTGGCAACACCACCGCGCGCAAGCTGCTGGCGGCTTTCGGCTCGCCAGAAGCCATCTTCACCCAAACAGATGTTGCCTTGCGCCAGCTAGGCAACAGCAAATTAGTCACGGCTGTTCGGCATCAGTCAGAAGGTTTGCCCGCCCTGCTAGACAG
>JANMWH010000041.1:0-4800 GCA_031393945.1 Polaromonas sp.
GCTTTTTCGCTCATGACCACTTCAAAACTTCACCACATTCCCAACCGCACCAAAAACCTGCCACCGCTACGCGTTGGTATTGGCGGGCCGGTAGGTTCCGGCAAAACCACGTTGCTTGAAATGCTCTGCAAGGCGATGAAGGCAAAGTACGACCTGGTAGCAATCACCAACGACATTTACACCAAAGAAGACCAGCGCATCCTCACCGTCAGCGGCGCGCTCGACGCTGAGCGCATCATGGGCGTGGAAACAGGCGGCTGCCCGCACACCGCCATCCGCGAAGACGCATCCATCAATCTGGAGGCGATTGACCGCATGCTGGTCGATTTCCCCAATGCCGATGTGGTGTTTGTCGAATCCGGCGGCGACAACCTGGCCGCCACCTTCAGCCCCGAGCTGAGCGACTTGACGATCTACGTGATTGACGTGGCAGCGGGTGAAAAAATCCCCCGAAAAGGCGGCCCGGGCATCACCAAAAGCGATTTGTTTGTGATCAACAAAACCGACCTAGCGCCCTATGTCGGTGCCGACTTGAACGTGATGGAGCAAGACACCATCCGAATGCGCACCACAGCCAAAGGCCTCAAGCCGTTTGTCATGACCAACCTCAAAACCAACGCCGGTTTGGCTGAGGTGGTGGCCTTTATCGAAGCCAAAGGCATGCTGCAAACCGCATGAACTCAGCTATTTTGGAGGGCTCGCCCTAGTTGCTAGTCCGACAAAGGTTAAACTAGTAAGCTTGGAAGCTTGGCAGAGCGGTTGAATGCAGCAGTCTTGAAAACTGCCGAGGATGCGAGTCCTCCGTGAGTTCGAATCTCACAGCTTCCGCCAATTCGACGAGAAAGGCTCCGCAAGGAGCCTTTTCTTTTTGTGAGTTGGCCTAGTCTGGTACTTTCAGCAATCTTGATGCACCGCCCTCATGCAAAGTGAGGGCAACGACTTTTCCTTCCTCGTTTCTCTCAAACTGAATTCCCACATTGGGTACATCGTAGAAAAATCTATCGTTTTGCCCGGGCTTGGGGAAGACTGGTCTGCGTGGCCAGTTACTGCTGCGAACCAAAAGTTGGCCGCTTTCTTCTTTGACATCAAAATCAATAGTGCGCCTTAGGTTGCGTTCAAGCATATAGCGGCCCACAAATTCTTTGGCGTTTTCTGGGTTGGCTACTGCTTCGGCTGGCGCGGGTTCAGTCGTTTTTAGCGCTGTAAAGCCGCCTCCGCCTTGTGTGTAGCTCAGGCTTGCCAAGGCGCCGTTGTTGCGATTGAAAACATATTGCACACCAACGTCTTCGTCTACAAAAACATCCTTGCCCGCGGGCAGCAGCATACGGAACCCGCCGCCGGTGATGCGGCGATAAAGCTGGGCGTTTTGAACGACAAAAGCTACAGCGGTGCTTTTGTCCAAACGGTAAGTGCCAGCATATTCGCCCAAGTTATCAACAGGAGTTTTGCTTAGCTGGGCTGTGATTGGGTAAAGACCGGCCAAGAGCAAATTTTGCATTCTTGCTGTCGGTGCGTGTGAATTGCTGGTCAACGCAATGACAGCTTCTTGGGTACTTGGCGAGATCATCCACTGAGACCGGTAGCCTGCCGTCTGCCCGTCATGCAGGTAACTTCGATTGTTGCCAGCCCCCCGAATAAAGACCGCGTAGCCAATTTGCCCAAATTGAAATCGACCCAACGGCTCCAGCATTCTCTGGCTGGCGGGTCCCAACGGCCCGCTGCTACCTGCCATCATGGCGCGGCTAAAAATAAGCATGTCACTCACGGTTGAGCGCAGCGCTCCTGCACCAGCGAATGCTTTGAATTCCCAACCTGCAACTTTGGCCTGGTTGTTATGGCCCTGCGCAAATCTGGCGGTTTTGTCACCTAGCGACTGCACGGTATCTTTCATGCCCAGCGGTTGGGTGATGCGTTCACTCACCAAATCAGCCCAAGGTTTGTTGTACCGATGGGAAAGCAATTCACCAACCAAGGCCAGCCCCAAATTGCTGTAAACCGCAGCGCAGGGCGGCGATGACTCCAGATTGATGCTGCCTAAATCATTCCACAGGTCAATGCGCGTGAAGTTAGCGTAAGGGTTTGCGTCACCCAAGGACTCGTTAAGGCCCGGTGCAAGCCGTGGCAAGCAAGAGCTGTGGGTGATCAATTGCCGCAAAGAGATTGCAGCAGTAGCAGATGACTGAAAACTCACCGTGCCGGCCAACAACTTACCCAGCGAATCGTCTAGTGACAGCTCCCCCTTTTCGACAGCTTGCGCCAACAGCAAACCCGTAAACACCTTGCTGATTGAGCCTATTTCAAACAATTGCTGCTCGACCACCTTGGGCGGTGTTGCAACGGGCGAGCCATCTGCTGATGTAGCAACGGCCGCGCCTTTTCCATTTCGCGTCAAAAACGCAAACTGGGCTGTTCCCGCTTTTAAAACACCCACCGCGACAGATCCCTGCTCATCGCCCAAGGCGATGTTGGCCAGCTTGACTGGATCTGCAAAGCTTTGAGGTTGTGCATATGCGACTGGGCAAAGCAAAGCCAGGAGCAAGCCTGCCGCGTGCGGAATATAGTTTGAAATCATGTTGTGGGCACTGCCTGAAAGCTTGGTCTTGATCAGCACCTTACTTTACAGCGCGCGCTTCTGAAATTTGCGATGCCCGACCTACGCAGCAATCGACCAATAGCTAATGCGTTACGCCGCAACCATTGCCTGAGACACCGACCACAGCCGCTCAGCTGACGAGGTATCAGCAATATGCGGCGAATACCCAGAAACGCGGTTAGTTGGCTCTGCGGGCAAGCCTTGCTGACAATCTTCAAGATACAAACCACCACGCGCTTTAAGTTGTGGCGCCGTGGCGGCCCAAACGCTGGTTGATGCGCCCTGCTGCGGTGTTTTAAAAATATCCAGCGGCGTGTCGTCGGCTTTCAGCCAGCCCAATGCCCGCATTTCTTCCATTGGCAAAAACTTTTGTAAGCCGGTCATGATGCCGCCCGGGTGCACGGCGTTGGCCGTGATGCCTTGGCCTGCGCAGCGCATGTGAAGGCCTAGCGCCATCAGCGCATTAGCGCTTTTGGCTTGACCGTACGCCTTCCATTTGTTGTACTCACGTCGCTCAAAATGAATGTCATCAAACTCGACGCCGGAGATTTTGTGGCCGGACGAACTCAAGCACACGACCCGCGCGTCACCTGTTTTTTGCGCCGCTTTTAGCAACGCTGGCATAAGCGCTGTGGTCAATACAAAGTGCCCTAAGTGATTAGTCGCAAACTGCGCCTCCCAGCCTTGGCGTGAACGGGCTAGAGGGCAGGCCATGATGGCCGCGTTATTAATCAAAATGTCCGCTGAAGCGCCAGAACGAATCCAGTCCGCAGCAAATTCCCGCACGCTGGCCAAGTCGCTCAAGTCCAGTAAACCGACTGTTATCTGCGCCGCCGGGTACTCGGCGCGCAGCGCGTCTGCCGCAGCCTGGCCCTGCGCCAGATTGCGCACTGCCAGCGTCAGCGCAGCGCCTGCGCTGGCTAAGGCTCGAGACGTCTCAAGCCCCAACCCCGACGCACCCCCTGTGACAATAGCGCTACGCCCCGCCAGTGACAAACCCTTGACCGCTTCCACCGCCGTCGTACGCGCGCCAAACGAAGAAGTGACGTGGGCAAGTAGGGGGTTAGACATAAAAAACTTTCTGATCAAGTGGCTAACTCATGTTTCGAGCCACTGCATATAGTAGCGAGGCGGACGTGCCCCAGTGCGCTCAGCGGCGTAAAATATGTGACAAATATGCTCTAAAACCAATATATATGGGCGCAAGCAGCTATATATTTAATAGCAATAAAATCAGCGGTGCGGGCATCTGGCTTACTGACTGGCCAGCCAGACCCACAGCCAAGGTGCGCGGGCTTGGGCATATGATGGTTTGGCAAGCCTGTTTGACGAGCCCGTTCGACAGCCACGAAAGACGCCGCCATGACCACCCAAGCAAAACCAGTCCGCCCCCAGCGACCCACTGCAAAAACGCGCAGCCCCGAACGCGCTAATCCGCCCACGGTATTGATAACAGGCGCTTCGTCAGGAATTGGCGAGGCGCTGGCGATTTGCTTTTCACAAGCCGGGTACGACGCCATTTTGGTGGCCAGAAGCGTGGACAAATTAAGCGCCTTGCGCCAGCGACTAAAAACTGAGTTCGGCGTGACTGGCCATGTGCTGGCGGCTGATCTTGCTGAGCCAGGAGCGGCCAACAAGCTGGCCAACGCAGTAGCGCGCAAAAAGCTGACAGTCGATGTGCTGGTGAACTGCGCTGGCGTGCTGCACCAAGGCCCATTTAGTTCGATGACGGGTGCGACGCACCAGCAAATGATTGACCTGAACATTTCTGGCCTGACCGGCATGCTGGCGGCTTTTTTACCCGCCATGACCCGGCGCGCAGCCAGTGGCAAAACTTTGCGAATTTTGAACGTGGCGTCGATTGCCGCCTACCAGCCAGTGCCTATGCTGGCCACTTACGCCGCTACCAAAGCGTATGTGCTGTCGCTAGGAGAATCGCTGGCAGAAGAACTCAAGGAAGAAGGCATCACCGTGACCACCCTGTGCCCCGGCATGACGGCTACCGCGATGCTGAGCAACGCGGCTGGCGGCAACAGCAAAATCAGCCAGATACCGAGCTTTATGGTCGGCCAAGTCGAGACGGTGGCACAAGACGCGATGGACGCCTGCCTGCGAGGAGATGCGATCTGTGTGCCGGGCGCAGTAAATCAGGCGCTGGTGGTTGGGTCGCGCACAGCGCCTAAGTGGCTGGTGCGAAAGATAGGCGG
>JANMWH010000335.1:0-2038 GCA_031393945.1 Polaromonas sp.
GGTTCGGCTCTGGCGTTGTTTTCGTCCATCAGGCTGGCCAGCAGCTCTTGATCAAGGCTGCCCCAGTTCACGCCAATACGAACCGCCTTGTTCCATCTAACAGCGGCCTCGATCATCAGCCCAAACTGTTTGTCATGTTTGTCGCCCTTGCCCACGTTACCAGGATTAATTCGGTACTTTGACAGCGCTTGCGCGCAATCTGGGTAGTCGGTCAACAGGCGATGCCCGTTGAAATGAAAATCCCCGATCAAGGGGACGTCAATGCCCATGCGGTCGAGTTGCTCGCGCACATACGGCACCGCCTGCGCCGCCTCGGGAGTGTTAACAGTGATGCGCACCATCTCAGAGCCAGCTAACGCGAGCTCCTTGACTTGAATCGCCGTGCCAATCGCGTCGACCGTGTCGGTGTTGGTCATCGACTGCACGCGCACTGGCGCATCGCCGCCCACAGTAACGATTCGCGAACCCCACACAACGCTGGCCTGCGCCGACCGACGTGCTTTGGGGGTCACCATATCAATAGGGAAATTAGTCAATTACTTCACCTCAAAACGAGCTACGTTATCTTTTGACCAAGGACCCAAATCAAACCCCTGTCCGCGCACGTTAACCCGAGTCATACTGGCGCGGCCGACCGTGGCAGAAAGTGGCAAAGCACCAGAAACGCCCACCGATTCACCTGCCGTCAGCGTCCGGCGCAGCACTGTTTGCCGCTTAGCGTCGGTGACCTCGACCCAGGACTCCCCCACCGCGGTAAAAACTAACACGCTGTCGACCGGTACATTATTAGCCGGCGGGGTGACAACCGCGGAGGCTTCTGTTGGGGCCAAGGACGCCGCATCGGCGGCGACTTGCCCAGTTTGAGGGCCTGCCGAACTAACACCTGGTGCCACCACTATGCCGGTAGCATTGGGCATCGGCGGCAACGAACTCGACATCGCTTTTTCACCGCGAAGCCCGATTTCAGGGCTAACAGGCGTAATTTCAATTGAGCTTTTGTTTGTTGCTACCCGGGCGGTAATTGCCGACGTCAACTGACTGACCTGCGTGCTGACTGCCGGCCAAAAAAAGAGAGCTACAGATGCTAATAAAAGCAGCGCTGCAGCGGCTACCGCAGGTTTAGGCAGGCCAGACCAGACTGAAGGGCCTGCACTATCGCCGGGTGATCTGAAAGGCGCGTTAATGCTGCTGCCTTGGTAGGTGAGCGGTGTTGCGCCGGTTTGCGGCAAGCGTTCAAGCACGGGCGCGGAATCGACCTTCAAGGTGCGGCACACGCTTGAGGCTAACGCCCGCACAAAAACCATATCAGGCAGCAAATCAAACCGCGAGGCCTCCAGTGCCTCCAGTTTTTTTACTGGCACTTTTAGCATCACGGCTAGCGCTGCAATATGCAAACCTGCGCCTTCCCTCGCCGCCCGAAGAAGTTCTCCAGCTGATCTTTCGACGCCCTGCCCAGCTGTCGGTTGCGTGAAACCCTCCACCCCACCGAAGCCCGGCGCCTGGGAAACCTCTGCGCTGTCAAAGCTACTCATCGAACGCACCCCTTTCAAGCGCTGCCGCCTCGCGTGACTGCGCATAACGACGCCGCAGTTGCGTGGCTAATTGTTGGCTGGCATCAAGATTGTTTAATTTGCGCTCCACTTTGATGCCGAGCCACAGCGTTTCCGCGTTGGCAAGATCACTGTTGTTGAGCCTGCGCATGTAAAACTGGGATTTCACCAAGTCGCCGCGCAAATACAGCAGGTTGGCCAGGTTGTAGCCCGTCAGCGGATTTCCCGCGTCGAGTTGATAGGACTGAGTCAGACTTACTTCGGCCTCTTGCTTTTGCCCGGCCTGTATCTGGCAGACACCTTGGGCCATCAGCGTTTTTGCAGATCCGCGGTAGACCGGATTTGCGAGCGCTTGCCCAAACAAACGGAACGACTCTGGAAAACGGGCTTGCTGACACATCAACCAGCCGTAGTTATGCGCAACGTCTGCATCGCGCGGATTCAGTACCAATGCACGCTTGAAGCTATCTTCAGCCAGCGGGATGTCG
>JANMWH010000337.1:0-5230 GCA_031393945.1 Polaromonas sp.
GCCCGCGCGCACGCTGGTGCGTGCTTCGGGTTTTGGGGCGGACGCAGTGACTGAAGTCGTTACCGACGGCAAAGTGGTGGAAACGTCGAAACAAAATCCACTGGACTTTATTAGCGACTATCAAAAACGCTTCAAAGTCGCTCTGCGCCCTGGCCTGCCGCGTTTTTGCGGCGGGCTGGCGGGCTATTTTGGCTACGACGCTGTCCGCTACATCGAGAAAAAACTAGAAGCTACCTGCCCGCCTGACACGCTGGGCTGCCCCGACATCTTGCTGCTGCAATGCGAAGAGCTGGCCGTGATTGACAACCTGTCGGGCAAGCTCTACATGATTGTGTACGCCGACCCCAAGCAACCTGAGGCGTATACCAACGCCAAAAAGCGTTTGCGTGAATTGAAGGAGCAGCTCAAGTATTCGGTCAGTGCGCCCGTCGTCAAGCCAAGCCAAAGCTACCCGGCAGAGCGTGACTTTGCCAAGGCCGACTACATTGCGGCGGTTGAAAAAGCCAAGCGCATGATTGAAGCGGGCGACTTCATGCAGGTGCAAATCGGCCAGCGCATTAAAAAGCGCTATACCGAGTCGCCCCTGAGCTTGTACCGCGCGCTACGGTCATTAAACCCATCGCCGTACATGTATTACTACCACTTTGGAGACTTTCATGTGGTGGGCGCGTCGCCTGAAATTTTGGTGCGGCAAGAACTCGTCTCTGCCGCTGAGGGGGGCGGGCAGAAAGTCACGATTCGGCCACTCGCAGGCACTCGGCCACGCGCCTCGTCGCCCGAAGCCGATAAGGCCGCAGAACTTGAACTCGTCAACGACCCCAAAGAGCGCGCTGAGCATGTCATGCTGATTGACCTGGCCCGCAACGACATTGGCCGCATCGCCAAAATTGGCACGGTCAAAGTCACCGAAGCCTTCGCCGTTGAACGCTACAGCCACGTGATGCACATCGTCAGCAACGTTGAAGGCGCGCTGCTGGACTGCATGAGCGGTATGGACGTGCTCAAAGCCACCTTTCCGGCAGGCACACTCAGCGGCGCACCCAAGGTACACGCCATGCAAGTCATTGATCAGCTGGAGCCGACCAAGCGCGGCTTGTACGGCGGCGCGTGTGGGTACTTAAGTTATTCAGGCGATATGGATGTGGCCATTACCATCCGCACCGGAATAATCAAAGATCAAGTGCTGTACGTGCAGGCGGCGGCGGGTGTGGTGGCTGACTCTGTGCCCGAGCTGGAATGGAAAGAGACCGAAGCCAAGGCGCGGGCGCTGCTGCGGGCGTCGGAGCTGGTTGAGGAAGGGTTGGAGTGACCTCGCCAATTGAGGTGCAGCGGCTGGCGGCGCGGGCTCTGGTGCTGCGGCTTAACGCCGTGTCTGGCTTTGCGCATTTGGCTCAAGTAGGGCTGTTGTACCCGCTGGTCACATTGTGGCTTGACGCCCGCGGGGTCGGCGCCACGCAGATTGGTTTGATCGGCTCCTTTCTCTGGCTAGGCGTGCTGCTGGGCAACTTGTTCACGCCGCTGTGGCAGTCACGGTTAAGTGCCCGAGCGTTGGTCATGGTGTCGTGCGTGCTTACGGCAGTAACGTCGCTGGCCATGAGCGTTGCGCCGCCGCAGGTGTTGCCGTGGGGCGCACTTGCGTTTGCGCTGGGCCTGGCTATCGGCATACGCTGGATTGCCAACGAAAGCTGGCTTTACAGCGCGGTAGACCACGCCCAGCGCGGGCGGGTAGTGGGCGTGCACGAAACCGTGATTGGCGTGGGCCAAACGGCAGGTGCTGCCTTGCTGACGCTGGTGGGTGTTGCACTGGCTTATGGCTTTTATCTGGGCGCCGTGTTTGCAGCGCTGGCGGCCATTCCGTTGTGGGGCGCAGCCGTACAACAGGCGCCTGCCGCCGACCAGAAGGCGGTGCGCAGCAGCATGAGTCGCATGGCTGCGGCCACACTGATGCGACTGGTGCGGGGCGCGTCAAGCTCATCGGTTTACCGCATCGCGCTGTTGTCAGGCTTGGTCGACGGCGTGTTGTTTGGCATGCTGCCTATTTACCTCACCCGCGAGGGTTTTGACAGCCGAATGGCGGCGTTGGCGCTGACTGTATTTGGCGTGGCCGGCATTTTGACGCAAACCCCGTTGGGCGTGGCCTGCGACCGGTTGGGGCTGAAGCGCTGCGTGCGCTATGCGGCCGTTATCGGCGTGGCGGGCGTGCTGGTCTTAGGCGCAGCGCATTATTTTCGCGGCAGTGATGCTGCCGCTTCAGCTGTTTCGGTGTGGTTACTCTGGCTGGCGGTGGTGCTGCTCGGCGTGGTCGCGCCCTGCACGCTGACGCTGGCCATCGTGGCGGCGACCGAAAGCGCCGCCAAGCGCGCTTGCAGCATGGCCCAGGCGCTGAGCGAAACGTCGATTTTGTTTTGTGTGGGTTCTGCCATCGGCCCGGTGCTGGCGGGCTGGAGCATGGACGCCGCTGGTACCGCCAGCTACGCTTGGCTGGCACTTGTGATTGTTGCCGGCTTTGGTGCGCTTGGCCCTGACCGCAGCGCTAAAGCGACCGCGGCGCCTTTGCAGTCCTAAGGCCGCCAGCGCGCAATGAAACTCAGCATTCGACTACGTCAATAATTTGTTCGCACCAGGAGCTAAAAGCATGGAAACCCGCCAACGCATCAAACTTTTAATGATCGACAACTACGACAGCTTTACGTACAACATCGTGCAGTATTTTGGCGAGCTGGGGGCTGACGTGGAAGTGTTTCGCAACGACGAAATCACCATCGAGCAAATCGCTGCCAAAAAGCCTGACCGCCTGGTGGTGTCGCCCGGCCCATGCTCTCCGCTTGAAGCCGGTATTTCAGTTGCAGCCATCGAGCACTTTGCGGGCAAGCTGCCGATACTCGGCGTGTGCTTGGGCCACCAGGCTATCGGCGCGGCGTTCGGCGGCAACATCATTCGCGCGCAAGAACTGATGCACGGCAAAACCAGCGCCATCACCACCACCCAACTTGGCGTGTTCGCTGGGTTACCCAAGCAGTTCACCGTCAATCGCTACCATTCACTGGCGATTGAAAAATCAACTTGCCCCGATGTGCTGGAAGTAACCGCTTGGACGGAAGACGGCGAAATCATGGGGGTGCGGCACAAAACACTGCCGATTGAGGGCGTGCAGTTTCACCCTGAATCGATACTGACCGAGCATGGCCATGCGATGCTCAAGAATTTCCTCGTTCAGGCAGCATGAATGTTACTATTATTTCAATAGCTGCTCACGCCCATAAATATTGGGCTAAAAGCCAAAATGACCATAAAAAACACTGATTTACGCAGCGATACCGTCACCCAGCCGACTGAAGCGATGCGCGCCGCCATGCACGCCGCGCCGCTGGGCGACGACGTGTTTGCGGGTGACCCGAGCATGAACGCGCTGCAAGAGAAAATTGCGGCCCTGCTGGGCTTTGAGGCTGCGCTGTTTGTGCCCACAGGCACGCAAAGCAACTTGTGTGCAGTGCTCAGCCACTGCCAGCGCGGTGACGAATACATCGTTGGCCAAATGGCGCACGCCTACCGGTGGGAAGGCGGCGGCGCAGCGGTGTTTGGCAGTGTGCAGCCGCAACCTTTGAATCACCAAAGCGACGGCACGCTGGCACTAGTTGATATTGAAGCCGCCATCAAACCCGACGACGCGCACTTTGCACGTACCCGTTTGCTCACACTTGAAAACACGCTGGGCGGCAAGTTGCTGCCGTTTGAGTACGTTCAAGCTGCAACTGATTTGGCTAAAAGCAAAGGGCTGACCCGTCACCTCGACGGCGCGCGGCTTTTTAATGCTGCCGTTGCGCAGGCCGCTTTAACTGGCCGCAACGCAACAGACGAAGCGCGCCGCATCGCCCAGTGTTTTGACAGTGTGTCGGTTTGCTTCAGCAAAGGTTTGGGCGCGCCTGTGGGCTCGGCGCTGTGTGGCTCAAAAGATTTAATCGCACGCGCGCACCGCATTCGCAAAATGGCCGGTGGCGGCATGCGCCAGGCGGGTGGGTTGGCGGCTGCAGCGTCTTACGCGCTAGACCACCACATCAACCGGCTGGCAGACGACCACGCGCTGGCTAAACGTCTTGCTGCCGGGTTGGCGGGCATTGACGGCTTGGCCGTTGAAGCGCCGCAAACCAATATTGTGTTTGTGGATTTGACGGGCGATGCCAAGGCCCAGTCTGGCGCGCTGTTCAAGCACCTTGCAGACAACGGTATTCAAGCAACCGGCTTGTACCGCCTGCGGTTTGTAACCCACCTGGATGTGGACGCAGCGGGAGTTGACCGCGCGGTGTCCGCCATTCGGGCGTTTTTCAAGGCGTAAATTCGGCTGTTCCGATAATTGCAAAAATATTCAAAACACACAAACAAGACACCGCACATGCCCAACTCACACAAAATAACTGCCAGCCAAGCCCTGCAGCGCACCATCGAGCACCGAGAGATTTTTCACGACGAAATGCTGCACCTGATGCGCCTGATCATGGGTGGCGAAATGTCGCCCGTGATGATGGCGGCGTTGATTACCGGCCTTCGCGTTAAAAAAGAAACCATCGGCGAGATCACGGCTGCAGCCCAAGTCATGCGCGAGTTTTCGACCAAGGTCCACGTGGCGGACAAAACGCATTTGGTTGACATTGTGGGAACCGGCGGCGACGGCTCCCACACCTTCAACATCTCTACTTGTTCGATGTTTGTGGCGGCGGCGGCGGGCGCCAAAGTCAGCAAACACGGCGGGCGAAGCGTCAGCAGCAAGTCGGGCAGCGCAGACGTGATGGAGGCGCTCGGCATCAACATCAATTTGTCGCCAGATGCGATTGCAAAGTGCATTGAGCAAGTTGGCGTGGGCTTTATGTTTGCGCCCAATCACCACCCCGCTATGAAAGCCGTAGCGCCTATCCGCAAAGAACTGGGCGTCAGAACCATATTTAATATCTTGGGCCCGCTGACCAACCCGGCCAGCGCGCCGAATATTTTGATGGGTGTTTTTCACCCTGATCTGGTGGGCATTCAAATCCGCGCGCTGCAGCGCCTGGGCGCTGAGCATGCACTGGTGGTGTATGGCAAAGACGGCTTGGATGAAGTCAGCTTGGGCGCGGCCACGGTGGTGGGCGAGCTGAAAAACGGCGAAATTACCGAGTACGAAATTCACCCTGAAGACTTTGGCTTTACGATGGCCAGCAGTCGCGCGCTGCGGGTCGATACTGCCGAGGAGTCCAAA
>JANMWH010000347.1:0-3105 GCA_031393945.1 Polaromonas sp.
GGCGCAGCGAATGCGTTTCGGTGTAGAACTGCGTGATGAGTTCGTGCGCAGCGTCAGGCTCGGCTTTGATGAGTTTGTGCACCAGCTCGCCGACGCGCAAATCGACCGGCAGCAGCAACTGCTGCGGCGCATTGTGCCGGGCAAACAGCTGCGGCAGGGCGATGGTTTTGACTGCATCTAGCAGGGTCGGCTCAACAGATGGGCCTGTCAATGAATTGCTATTTTGGTTGGCTGCGGGCGCGTAGCCACGCTGCAGGTCAGCGGCCAGGTTGCCCGAGCCTTGCGGCCTGCGAAACAGGTTGTCAACCAAGCCGTGGGGCGCTTCGTTAGCGCTAGCGGGCGCGCTGGACAGCGCCGGCTTGCGGGTTGAAAACCGCATGTCCCAATCGCCAAAAAACCGAAGCGGTACGCGCTGGTTGCCCATGATTTGAATGTCGGTGTGACGCGGGTCGCGTTGAATCGAGTCCCACACTTTGGCCAGCTTGTCGGGGTGGCCCTCAATCCATTGAAAAAACCGGCCTTCGTCATAAACCAGCAGACCAGTTAAATCATTGGCCTGGTTGTGCTTGCGTGCCGACTCTAAAAGCTCGGCCAGCTGCAATTCTGAAAAAGGGGCAACCGCGCGGCTGCGGTAAGAAATGGTGGCAAGCTGCTCAGCACTGCTCGAATAGTTGGTTGCTGAAGCCAGTGCTTCAAAGCTGCTGAGTGAGGAGGTTGCAATAGCCATGTTCGGGGTCCTGAAATTGATCTACTAACAGTGTGTTGAGCAGTCCCTTGATTTCCTCGTGGCGGAAATAATTGCAGGCAGTCCCGTGAATGCTCGATTTTCACACAGAACGAGCTGCATTCAGGCCGCTTGCACTGCTTTCCCCGTCAGATTGGTAGGCTTTGCAAACCTTTTCGCGGCATTGTTTTTTTAATCCGTTTGTGATGATGTTCAGCTTGAGCGCATGGCTTCGGGTTTATCAGAATCGTTGGAGCCGGTTTGACTACAGGCGTAAAAAAGCCCAGTTCAAAGACTGGGCTTTTTGTGAACCATAGACAAGCTATGGACGAGCTATGGGCAAGCTAAAAATTAACGCTTTTTGGCCGTTGACTTTGCAGCATTGCTAACCGTTGCAGCGGCGCTGTTGAAGTTGCTCTCAGCCATGTCAGTGGCTTGTTTGACGGCTTTTTGCATCGACTCAAAGGCGTTGTTGGCAGCGGCAACTGCGCTTTTCATCACAGCTACAGCGGTCTCAGAACCGGCAGGCGCGTTTTTAGCAGCGCTGTCGACCAGGCCCATGACTTTCTTTTGCGCTTCAGCGGTTTGTGCTTCAAAGGTTTTGCCAATGTCAGCACCGGCAGCCGATGCGATGTCGTACAGGTGGCGGCTGTAAGCGGCGGTTTTTTCAGCCAATGGCTGAACCATGCCGGCTTGCAGTGCCATCAGCTCTTGCGCGTCTTTCACGCCCATCATGGCTTGTGCATGGTTGGCGGTTTCGGCCAAAGCTGCTTTGGTGGCTTGTACATTCAGTTCAACCAATTTCTCAACGCCTTCAAAGGCTTTGTGGGTCAAACCAAACAGGGTTTCGATGTTGGCTTTGTGGGAGGCCATGAGTTGTTCAGCAGTCAGCATAATTAATCTCCAATAAATAGTAGTTAAAAAAACAGTTGAAAGAAGCGATCAAAAACTGTTGCTTTGCCAATCACCCCAAGAGATTGCTGCACTGCAACATAAAGGTAATTATAGGGATAACCCGAGCCAGTGCAAGGGGTAAACGCCTCTTTTTTGCTGCGCTGCACCATTTTAGAGAAGACCGCCCATTCACGACTGCTGAGTCACAATCGAACTGCGCGGTGCACCGATGCATTTCAAAACCAGACAACGCCCATTTTGCAAGCCTTCTACGCCGACAACTTCGTTTTACCGCTGCCAGAAGGTCACCGCTTTCCCATGGCCAAGTACGCGCTGCTGCGTGAAAGGGTGCTTCAAGAATTACCTGCGGTTACGCTGGCCCAAGCGCCAGCAGCCAGCGACGGCGAACTGGCGCTGGCCCATACACCCGACTACATCGATGCTATTACCCACGGCACCCTCAGTGCGCCTTTGCAGCGCGAAATTGGCTTTCCGTGGAGCGAGGCAATGGTTGAGCGCGCTCGGCGCTCGGTGGGCGCCACGGCAGCGGCAGCACGCGTAGCTATGCGCGGTGAGGGCATCGCCGCCAATATGGCGGGGGGCACGCACCATGCCTACGCCCACAAAGGCGGCGGCTTTTGTGTATTCAACGATGTGGCGGTTACCGCACGGCTGATGCAGGCCGAATGGGCGAGAACCAAACGCCAACCGCTGCAAGTCGCCATCATTGACCTCGATGTTCACCAGGGCAACGGCACAGCCAGTATTTTTATGGGCGACGCAAGCGTGTTCACACTGTCGCTGCACGGTGAAAAGAATTTTCCCTTTCGCAAAGAAGCCAGTTGCATTGATATAGAGCTGCCAGACGCTTGCTCAGATGCACCCTATCTGCAAGCGCTGGAGCAGGGGCTAGATGAGCTTGACCGCCGCTTCAAGCCCGGCTTGGTGCTGTATTTAGCCGGTGCTGACCCGTTTGAAGGCGACCGCTTGGGCCGCCTCAAACTTAGCTACGACGGACTCGAAGCGCGAGACCGCCGCGTGTTCGACTGGGCGTGGCAAAAACGCGCGCCGCTCGCGTTTTGTATGGCCGGTGGTTACGGCATCAAGATTGAAGAGACCGTGCAAGTGCAGGTCAATACTTATCGCGTGGCGGTGGAGTATTGGCGGCGGTGGCAGGCTAATTATTTACAAAAATAATGGGAAGGGCGTGCGAGTTTGATGTGCAGCACACTTGACCCGCAACGGCCATGTCGTATCTACCTCCGCGAATGTCCCCCGCCCTTTGGGCTCCTCCTTGATTTCGCTGCGGTAGACACGCCATGCCCGTTGTTAGACAGTGTTTCTGCACTATCCTGCAAACGACCGAAAAGTGGTTTGCCTGGGTGTTGTGCGGAGGTCAAGGTGGCGCGCGTCGCGCGGGGGACACGTAGCAGAACCCTCCGGCCAAGTGCTCACTCTCACAACAAATGACCTGTCTTGAATCCCCG
>JANMWH010000351.1:0-7247 GCA_031393945.1 Polaromonas sp.
AATCAAAAGTAGCGAAAGTTTGTACCGCATCGAGCGCAATGGCGTGCTGATTGACGGGCCGATGCTGGCCAAACAAAGCGGCGAGCTGGGCCTGCGCCTGGTGCAGCTGGAAACCGAAGCGTATGAAATTGCCGGCCAGCCTTTTAATTTGGGCAGCCCCAAGCAGCTGGGTGAAATTTTCTTTGACAAATTGGGCATGCCAGTCGTTAAAAAAACGCCCAGCGGCGCACGCAGTACCGACGAAGAAGTGCTCGAAAAACTGGCCGAGGACTACCCGCTGCCCGCCAAGCTGCTGGAGCACCGCAGCCTGTCAAAACTCAAAGGCACCTACACCGACAAGCTCGCGCAACTCGCGCTGCCTCGCACGGGGCGTGTGCACACCCATTACGCGCAAGCTGTTGCGGTAACGGGCCGATTGAGCAGCAACGACCCCAACCTGCAAAACATTCCCGTCAAAACCGCTGAAGGCCGTCGGGTGCGTGAGGCATTTGTGGCCCCCGCAGGCAGCGTGATTGCCAGCGCCGATTATTCGCAAATCGAGCTGCGCATCATGGCGCACATCAGTGAAGACGCGGCTCTGTTAAGCGCATTCACGCAAGGCATCGACGTGCACCGCGCTACCGCCGCAGAAGTATTTGGCGTGGCGGTGAATGAAGTCACCAGCGAGCAGCGCCGCTACGCCAAGGTGATTAACTTCGGTTTGATTTACGGCATGAGTAGTTTTGGTTTGGCCAAAAATTTGAGTATTGAAACCAAAGCCGCCGCCGCTTATATTGAAAAGTATTTTCAGCGCTATCCGGGCGTTAAAAACTACATGGACGAAACGCGCCTGTCGGCCAAAAGCAAAGGCTACGTTGAAACCGTTTTTGGTCGCCGCTTGTACTTGCCTGAAATCAATTCCCCGAACGGCCCGCGCCAAAAAGGCGCAGAGCGTGCAGCCATCAACGCACCCATGCAAGGCACAGCCGCAGACCTGATCAAACTCAGCATGAACAAAGTGCTGCAAGTGCTGGACGAAGAAAACCGCAAAACCAAAATGATCATGCAGGTGCATGACGAATTGGTGTTTGAAGTGCCCGAAAATGAAGTGGAATGGGTGCGGGTCGAAATCCCGCGTTTGATGGCGGGCGTTGCTGAACTAAAGGTACCTTTGTTGGCAGAGATAGGAATCGGGCCGAATTGGGAAAAAGCGCATTAACGCACAGCGAAAGAAAACGGGAGACTTTGCCCACCGTCTGTCGAATTAAACCTTTCGCAACCGAGGTATTGCTGTGCGCGGTGCGTCTAACTTGTGAACGATGCAAAAATGCCATAGCGCATGGTTAGTCTGGACATTGATCACTGAAACCACTGCTGAGTCTGGCGCTTGCGTACAGCAGCCCGTTTATTGGTAGTTTCAAATAGGTGATTGCGTTATGCAAAAAATAAAGTCCCTTGTAGGCAAGTTTAGTTTTGTCTCTCTCTTAGCATTGATATTGTTGCAGCCCGCATCTGCGGCGTCAGACAAAGCACTCAATCAAAACGATTTTGTCGGAATATCTTTCTGGATTATTTCGATGGCGCTCGTCGCGTCGACGGTCTTCTTCTTTCTTGAGCGCGACAGAGTGTCAGCTAAATGGAAAACATCACTTACTGTGTCTGGTCTGGTAACTCTAGTTGCCGCGGTTCATTACTTCTACATGCGCGATGTCTGGGTTTCTACTGGGGCAACACCTACTGTGTTTCGTTACATTGACTGGTTAATCACGGTACCGTTGCTCATGATCGAGTTTTACCTGATCCTGTCAGCCATTACAAAAGTCCCGGCCGGGGTATTTTGGCGGTTGATGATGGGTACGCTGGTCATGTTGGTGGGTGGTTACTTAGGTGAAGCGGGTTACGTGGCTGTCTGGCCTGCTTTCATTATCGGTATGGCTGGTTGGGCCTACATTCTGTGGGAAATTTTCTTCGGCCAAGCTGGGAAAATCAATGCGCAAAGCGCGCCACCAGCGGTTCAATCGGCGTTTAACACGATGCGGTGGATTGTCACTATCGGCTGGGCAATTTACCCTGTAGGTTACTTCTTCGGCTACCTAACTGGCAGCGGCCCTGAGACCAGTGCCAACGCACTCAATATCATTTATAACCTGGCTGATTTGCTGAATAAAGTTGCCTTTGGTTTGATCATTTGGTCAGTTGCCGTGAGCGAGTCGGAATCGGCCGTCGCGAAAAAGTAGGTTGCGCTAGAGGCATCTATCTCTCTACGTCGCGCCCTGGGCAGCGTAGAGTTGCGTTTTACCAGCGGTAGAACGCAATTATTTTCTGCACCATGTCTGACTTTTTCGATCTCATTATTCTGGGCGGCGGTTGCGCCGGGTTAAGCCTTGCAACCCGACTTGCCGCATCTGGTGTTAACTGTCCCCATATAGCGGTGGTAGAGCGCCGTGATGTTTACACACACGACCGGACCTGGTGTTTTTTTAAAGATTCGCAAACTCCCTCATTGCATTCGGCACAGCACGAATGGTCGTCAATGCGGGTTTCGACGACCGCTGGAAGCACCGCGGTTGACTGCGTAGCAAGTCCGTACCAAATGGTGCACGCGGGGCAGTTTTACCAAGACGCCCAAAAAATGATTGAGCAAAACAGCCAGGTCAAGTTGCTCATGGGCGCGTCGATTTCGCATGCGCCCGAAAAACAAGGTGACCAGTGGCGGGTTGAAACCACTGCGGGGACGCTGCATGCACGCTTCATTGTGGACACCCGACCTGCGGCCAGCCCGGAGCGCGGTGGCGCTTCATTGTGGCAATCGTTTTATGGACAGGAAATTGAATGTGAAATTGATGTTTTTGACCCCACCTGTGGCGATTTGATGGACTTTGCTGCAGCTGAACATTGCGGTGCACTGATGTCATTTCCTGACTCTGTTGCGTTCGTTTACGTGTTGCCAACGTCGTCAAAACGGGCGTTGGTTGAGTTCACGGTGTTTGGGCCAGATCCGATGGACAAAGAGGCTTTTTTTGAGCTGCAGGCCAAGGCGGTGGCGCAGCGCCTTGCGGGTGCAGCGTACTCGGTGCTGCGTACTGAGCATGGTGTGTTGCCAATGGGGGCCAAGCCGGTCACCCCTAGCGGTGACCCGACTTACATTTTTGCGGGCGTGACCGCTGGTGGCGCTCGGCCCAGTTCGGGTTATGCGTTTGCGCGTATTCAGCGCTGGGCCGCAGCTTGTTCCGTGGCCATAGTGAGCGGGGAGGCCCCAGTGGGTCATGCGCCTGATGGTTTGATACTGCGCGCGATGGACGCCTTGTTTCTCAAGGTGGTGCGCGCATGTTCAAGGGTGGCGCCCGATTTATTTTTGGCACTTTTCGCAGGCGCAGACTCGCGGCATGTCATTCGGTTTTTAAATGATCGCGGCACGCTTGCAGACTATGCGGCAGTGGTGGGCGCTTTGTTGCCGGGACCTTTGCTGCGTGCGCTGGCAGGGCCGCGTCGCGTTCGGCCGCAGCAGGCGATTGTTGTTTCAGGAGCAGTCACCCCAAACTAACTTTGCCCTGCGTCAGCTGACCACCACGCTCGCCCCATCGCCCTTGTCCCCAATCACGCCGACTGTGTAAACCGCTTCACCCGAGTCGCGCAGCGTTTTGGCAGTTGCCTCGGCGTTTGCCGCATCTACGACTACAACCATGCCGATGCCGTTATTGAACGTTCGGTTCATTTCCGTATCGTCAATTCCTGCCGTGGTTTGGAGCCAGGCAAACAGCTCGGTTTGTGGCCAGCTGCCTTTGACCAAGTGCGCCGCCGTGCCTTCAGGCAGCACGCGGGGAATGTTTTCCAGCAAGCCGCCGCCGGTGATGTGGGCCAGGGCTTTGATGGGGTGCGCCGCCAAAGCTGCCAGCACGCTTTTCACGTACAGGCGCGTCGGTTCCATCACCGCCAGCTTAAAAGGTTTGCCGTCTAGCGTTACAGGTAAGTTGCTGCCGGCACGTTCAATGCATTTGCGCACCAGGCTAAAGCCGTTGGAATGCACACCGCTTGATGCCAGGCCCAGCACCACGTCGCCCGGTTTCACGTCTTTGCCACTCAATATTTTTGATTTTTCAACTGCACCAACGCAAAACCCGGCCAAATCGTACTCGCCTGCCGGGTACATGCCGGGCATTTCAGCGGTTTCGCCGCCAATTAGGGCGCAGCCGCTTAGCTCGCAGCCTTTGGCAATACCGCCAACCACTGCCGCTGCCACTTCAATGTCGAGCTTGCCGCAGGCAAAGTAGTCAAGAAAAAACAGCGGCTCAGCGCCTTGCACCAGCACGTCGTTCACGCTCATGGCGACCAGGTCAATGCCCACCGTGTCGTGCATTTGCCATTCAAAAGCCAATTTAAGTTTGGTGCCCACGCCATCCGTGCCGCTAACCAGCACCGGTTCTTTAAATTTTTTAGACACCTCAAACATCGCGCCAAAGCCGCCAATGCCTGCCAGCACGCCTTCGCGCATGGTTTTTTTGGCCAGCGGCTTGATTCGTTCAATCAGCGCGTCGCCCGCGTCGATGTCTACTCCGGCGTCTTTGTAGCTGAGCGGTGCGGGCGAAGTGGGTATGGGCTGGGTCATGGCGTGGGTGGGTGGTCTCAAGTGGGGTTCCACGGGTTAAGCCCGATAGAATCAAGCTCTTGATTCTAAAGGCTCGGGTAGTGGCACCAAGCCCCTAGCTGGGCCGCGTTTTCCAACACTCAGTCAATACCTATGCAATTTACGTCAACCCAAAAACGCGCCTTGACCTGGTGCCTGATTGCCGCGGTGGTTGTTTTGGCGCTGTGGCTGTTGGGGCCCGTGCTCACGCCTTTCATCGTGGCCGCTGTGCTGGCCTATGCGCTGACGCCGCTGGTCAACAAGATCGACAGCCTGTTTCGCGGGCGCGTTCCGCGTGTGTTGGCGGTGTTGGTGGTAGAGCTGCTGTTTATTGTGGTGGCCTTGGGTTTGGTGCTGCTGGTTATTCCCATCGTGGCCAAAGAACTTCCCCTGATGCGCGAGCAGGTGCCGCTGTTGGCAGAGCGGATCACTACCGGCCTGACCCCGTGGCTGGCGCAGTTTGGCATCAAGGTTTCACTAGATGTAGGCAGCTTGAAAACGCTGGCGCTGAAATACCTCAATGCCAACTACGAAGAAATGTTTGGTTCGGTGTTGTCGTCTTTGCAGGTGGGCGGCAGTGTTGCACTGGCCGTTGTCGGCAACGCGGTACTGATCCCAGTCGCGCTGTTTTATTTGCTGATGGACTGGGACAAGTTTGTAGCGCGCGTGCTTGAGCTGGTGCCGCCGCAGTTGCGTGAAGGGGTGGACAGCTTTACCGACGAGGCCGACTCGGTGTTGGGCCAATACCTGCGCGGGCAGTTGCTGGTGATGCTGATCATGGCCGTTTTTTACTCCATTGGCATGGCCCTGTTTGGGCTTGATTTGGCGCTGCCGATTGGCATATTTACCGGTATTGCCATGTTTATTCCCTACGTCGGGTTCGGCATTGGCATGCTCCTAGGCCTGCTGGCAGCTGTGTTGCAGTTTGCATCAATCAAAGCGCTGGTGATGGTGGCGGTAGTTTTTGGTATTGGGCAGGTTCTGGAAAGCCTGGTGCTCACGCCCCGCATGGTTGGTGAGCGAATTGGCTTGCACCCGCTGGCCGTTATTTTTGCGTTGCTGGCTTTCGGCCAGTTGTTTGGCTTTGTGGGTGTGCTGATTGCCCTGCCTGCCAGCGCCGTGCTGCTGGTGGCCATCCGCCGCGTGAAAAGCCAGTACCTTGCCAGCATGCTTTACAAGGGCGCGTAGGCAGATGACCTGCGCCTTTCCCGCATGAAGCAAATTGCGTTGGACGTGGGCTTGGCCTCCAGCCCAACATTTGCCAATTTTTTTGCCGGGCCAAACGAGGCTGCTGTCAAGCACCTGGAGCTGTGGGCAGGCAGCACGCTGCGCTCGCCAGTGCCCACCTACTTGTGGGGCGAAACTGGCAGCGGCAAAACCCACTTGTTGCACGCGGCGGTGCATGCGCTGCAGCAGTTGGGCGCAAAAGTCGGCTGGATGGACGCCTTAACGTTGGAGCCGCCTGAATTTAATTCAGCGTGGTCGGCCGTGGTGCTGGACGAATGCCACGCCTACAACGCAGTGCAACAACAAGCTGCGTTTAACTGGTTTGTAAACGCCACCAGCAGCGCCGACGGGCAACCGCGCTGCGTGCTGGCGGCGGGCAGTTTGCCGCCCGCTGATTTGGCGTTGCGAGACGACTTGCGCAGTCGCTTGGGCTGGGGCCATGTGTTTGAGCTGCAGCCGCTCACCGAGGCCCAGCGCAGGGCGGTGCTGCGATTAGAAGCTGACGCACGCGGCGTGTTTTTAAGCGACGAAGTGATGGACTTTATGCTGAGCAGATTCTCACGCGACTTGAGCAGCCTGATGGAACTGCTCAGCCAGCTCGACGGATACGCACTGCAAACCAAGCGGGCAGTTACCGTGCCCTTACTTAAAGCCATGTTGGACAGTGAATGAAAAAAGTTGCGTTATTTGATTTGGACCACACGCTGATTCCGTTTGATTCTGATTTTGAATGGAACGAATTCACGATTGCACTCGGCTGGCGCGACGGCGAGCAGTTTCGCCAGGCCAACGAAACGTTTTTTGCGCAGTACCGCGCGGGCACGCTAGACATCCACGCCTACGTGCGGTTTGCAACGCAGGCGATACGCGAGCAAGGCGCTAGCAAATCAATAGCTGCTCGCGCCCGATTTATCGGCGCCAGAGTGCTAAAAGACATCCAAAAACAGGCCCTGGAGCTCGTTCAGGCTCATCAGGCCGCAGGTGACGCGGTGGTGATAGTCACCGCAACCAATGCGTTTGTGACCCGCCCTATCGCCGATGCGTTTGGTGTAGCCGAGCTGATCGCCATTGATTTGGCAAAAGACGCGCAGGGCGAGTACACCGGCGAGATTGCAGGCACGCCATCGTTTAGGGAAGGCAAAGTCACCCGCGTTGAAAGCTGGCTGGCAGCGCGCAAGCTGGGCTGGCAAGACGTTGAAACCACGTTTTATTCAGATTCCATGAACGACTTGCCGCTGTTAGAGAAAGTCACCCACGCCGTCGCCACCAACCCGGACGAACGCCTGCGCAAGCTCGCTATTGAGCGCAAATGGCGCATACTTGACCTGTTTTAACCTTTTCATCGGTATCAGTAGAGTCCGCCAGCCAGCTAGGCACGTGGATTCCTGGAGTTTTGCAAATTCATGATTAAAAAATT
>JANMWH010000380.1:0-4080 GCA_031393945.1 Polaromonas sp.
GCCTACCACTACTACCCTGAAAAGTGGACGTCGCCCTACATTGAACGCCGCCGTGAAAACGGTTGGGGCTTGTACAACTTGCTCGGCATAGGCAAGGCCGACAAAGAAGCCATGCACGCGCAGCAGCAACGCAACTTCAAATTTTTCGACGCGCCGGTCGGCTTGATCATCACGATAGACGGCATCCTGGAGCGTGGCTCGTTGATTGACTGCGGTATGTTTTTGCAAAACATCATGGTCAGCGCACGCGGGCACGGCCTTAACACCTGCCCGCAAGCCGCGTGGAACCGTTTTGCCAAAATAATTTTGCCGCATGTGGGCGCGGCTGAGGGCGACATGCTGGTGTGCGGCATAGCGTTAGGCTTTGCTGATGAATCTGCGTTGGTCAACACCTTTCGTACGCCGCGTGTGCCGGTCAGTGATTTTGTGACCTGGCTCGAATAGCGCCATTAAGTAGCGCTTGGCTAGCGTCAGGGTAAAGTCAAACGTTCGCTATTTATTAACCCCTTTTTGAAGTTGAACTCTTATGCCATTGACCACCAACCCTTCCGGCCTGCAATTTGAAGACACCGTTTTAGGCACGGGCGCTATTGCCAAAGCTGGCCAAAACGTCAGCGTGCATTACACCGGCTGGCTTTTTAACGACGGCGTGCAAGGCGCCAAGTTTGATTCCAGCAAAGACCGAGGCCAGCCGTTTCAGTTTTCGCTGGGCGCGGGCCAAGTCATTAAGGGCTGGGACGAAGGCGTACAGGGCATGTCAGTGGGCGGTACGCGCCGCTTGGTGATTCCGAGCGAGCTGGGCTATGGCGCACGCGGTGCGGGCGGCGTGATTCCGCCAAACGCGACGCTGCTTTTTGAAGTGGATTTTTTGGGTTAAGCACCGCACTTGTCATCACCACACCTGCCAAGTGCCCATGATCATCACCAGCCTGCTCGATACGGATTTATACAAGTTCACCATGATGCAGGTGGTGCTGCATCAATTCCCGGGGGCGGAGGTGGAGTACAGGTTCAAGTGTCGCAACAAGGGCGTGCTGGCGCCGTACGTGAACGAGATTCGCGAAGAAATCCGCGCGCTGTGCAGTTTGCGGTTTCAAGGCGCGGAGCTGGCTTACCTTAAAGCCATGCGTTTTATTAAGGCCGACTTCATTGATTTTTTGGGTATTTTCAAGCTCAATGAGAAGTATGTCAGTGTCACCGCTCTTACCAGCGGAGAGATTGAAGTGTCGATCAAGGGCCCGTGGCTGCACACGATTTTGTTTGAGATCCCGGTGCTAGCCATCATCAACGAGGTGTACTTTCGCAACACGCAAAAGCAGCCCAATGTGGCTGAGGGCCGGCAGCGCCTGAACACCAAAGTCGGCCAGTTGCAAGCCGACGGCTTGAGCGCGCTGAAGATAGCTGACTACGGTACGCGCCGCCGGTTTGGCAAAGCCTGGCATGAGGAAGTGCTGCGCACGCTCAGCACCCGTTTGGGCATGGGGCCCACGGGTCAGTTTGCAGGCACCAGCAACGTGCTGTTTGCCATGAAGCTTGGCTTGACGCCGCTCGGCACCATGGCCCACGAGTACTTGCAGGCTTGCCAGGCACTCGGCCCACGTCTGCGCGACAGCCAGGTGTTTGCCTTTGAGTCTTGGGCCAAAGAATACCGGGGCGACTTGGGCATTGCGCTGTCTGACGTGTACGGCATGAGCGCTTTTTTGCGCGACTTTGACATGTTTTTTTGCAAGCTGTTTGACGGCGCACGCCATGACAGTGGCGATCCTTTTCAGTGGGGCGAACGCATGATTGCGCACTACCACCACAACAGAGTCGACCCGAAAACCAAAACCCTGATTTTTAGCGACGGCCTGACTGTGCCGCGCACCATTGAGCTGTATCGACAATTTCAGGGCCGATGCCAATTAGCGTTTGGCATTGGCACTAATTTAACCAACGACTTGGGCTACGATCCGCTGCAAATCGTCATCAAAATGGTTCGGTGCAACGGTCAGCCGGTGGCCAAGCTGTCAGACACGCCGTCGAAAAATATGTGTGACGACGAGAAATACTTGGCGTACTTGCGCCAAGTGTTTGAAATTGAGCAGCCTTAGTTCTCAGGCACTTTTATAAAGCTGAATAAGCCATGAAGTTTTTGTGTTCGCTTTTGCTGACGCTTTTCATCGCGATGCTTCCTGGCTTGGCCACGGCTGCCGATTTTGACGGCGCGCGCTTGAGTCTGGTATGGGCCATTCCGTTTGCGGGCATTTTGCTGTCGATCGCCGTCATGCCGCTGGTGGCGCCACGCTTTTGGCATCACCACTTCGGAAAAATCTCCGCTGGCTGGACGCTGGCATTCTTCCTGCCGTTTGCGTATTTCTTTGGTGTGCAGGCAGCAGGTGTCAGCCTGGTGCATTCACTGCTGGCTGAGTACATTCCTTTTATCGTGCTGCTGACGGCGCTGTACACCGTGGCCGGCGGCATCTACATACGCGGCAATTTGCACGGCAGCCCGGCACTGAATTGCGGCCTGCTGTTAATTGGCGTGGTGCTGGCCAGTTTTATGGGCACCACGGGCGCGTCGATGCTAATGATTCGCCCGTTGATTCGGGCCAATGACAACCGCGTGCACAAAGCGCATTTGGTGGTGTTTTTTATATTTTTGGTGAGTAACGTTGGCGGCTCGCTGACACCGCTGGGCGACCCCCCGCTGTTTTTGGGTTTTTTAAAGGGCGTCGATTTCTTCTGGACGGTGCACTACATCTTTCCTGAGACACTGTTTTTGGTGATTAGCCTGCTCGTAATTTTTTATCTCATCGACACCTATTACTTTAAAAAAGAAGGCGTGCTGCGCGTTGACTCCACACCAGACACCGGCCGACCTGGCTTTGATGGCGCGGTTAATTTCTGGTTACTGGGCGCAGTAGCAGGCCTAGTGCTCATGAGTGGCGTGTGGAAATCATCGGTAGCTTTTGACGTGGCCGGCACGGTTGTTGGCTTGCCCGGCCTTGTGCGTGATGTCGGCTTGGTCGTCATCACGTTTGTCTCGCTGGGCATCACTGCCAAAAGCGTTCACGACAGCAACCAATTTTCATGGGCCCCCATGCAAGAAGTGGCCAAGCTGTTTGTGGGTATTTTCCTGACCATTATTCCCGTGATTGCCATGCTCAAAGCCGGTGCCAACGGGCCATTTGGCGCCATCGTTTCCGCCATTACCCGCCCCGATGGCACGCCCAACCCCGCGATGTATTTTTGGGCGACTGGCTTGCTCAGCTCGTTCCTCGACAACGCGCCCACCTACCTGGTGTTTTTCAATACCGCAGGTGGTGACCCCAAAGTGTTGATGACGACGCTAGCGCCGACGCTGGCTGCTATTTCCGCAGGCGCTGTGTTTATGGGAGCCAACTCGTACATTGGCAACGCCCCCAACTTGATGGTCAAGGCAGTCGCAGAAGATCGTGGTGTGAAAATGCCCAGCTTTTTTGGCTACATTGCGTGGGCGGTTTGCGTGTTGATTCCGCTTTTTGTCATCATGACGTTTATCTGGTTTTAGCGGCAACCCATGACAAAACTAAAAGTGTTGGTGGCGCGCGGGATTTTCCCGGAGATCATCGCCAAGCTGGCCGAGCATTTTGAAGTGGTATCGAACCCGCTTGACGAGGTCTGGTCGAAAGCGCAGTTGATCGAAAAGCTGCAGGGTTGCCACGGCGTTTTTACCACCGGCAGCGAGCGCATAGATGCAGACCTGTTGGCGCAATGCCCCAACTTGAAAATCTGCGCCAACATGGCCGTTGGCTACAACAACTTTAATGTGCCCGCCATGACGGCAGCTGGTGTGTTGGCTACCAACGCACCCGACGTGTTGACCGAAACCACCGCTGACTTTGGTTTTGCCCTGCTGATGGCCACCGCCCGGCGCGTGACGGAAAGCGAGCATTACCTGCGCGCTGGCCACTGGAACAAGTGGAGCTTCGACATGTTTGCTGGCGGCGACATTCATGGCAGCACGTTAGGTATTGTGGGCATGGGCCGAATTGGGCAGGGCATTGCCCGGCGCGGCGCACATGGCTTTGGCATGAAAGTGATTTATCACAACCGCTC
>JANMWH010000066.1:0-17086 GCA_031393945.1 Polaromonas sp.
CCGACCATTCGAACGCTGGAGCGGTTGCAACACTACACCACAGTCGATGCCGTTTTACAGGCCTGCGCGAGCGAACAACCACTGTGGACATCTTGCCCACGCGCAGGCTTTTTAGCCGGCAAAGAAGCCCGCTACATGGAGCATGAGCCGCCCTATGGCGAGCTGGAGCTGCTAAGTCCCGACGGACAAATTGTGCATACGCTTGACTGGCAAACTGATGCGCCCGTCAAGCTGCTTAAAAACGTCATGCGCCTGACTGCGCCCAACCCCGGCGTGATGACCGGGCCCGGTACGAACAGTTACGTGGTGGGCGATGCGGCGTCGGGCTACATCGTGATTGACCCGGGCCCCGCAGACGCTGACCACTTGCAGCGGTTGTATGACGCGGCGACCGGCGACATTCGCCTGATCATCTGCACCCATTCGCACCCGGACCATTCACCCGGCGCCAAGCCGTTGCAGGCGCTTTGCACAGAAGCGGGCAAATCAACGCCCCATATCGCGGGCCTGCCATCAGCCGCCACCTCGCGCGCAGACAGCACTTTTATGCCTGATAAATTGCTATTAAATAATGAGCTGCTCGCACCCGTATCAATTGGGCCAGAGGCCAATTTAACTTGTAAAAATGACCAAAATAGCCATACTTTGAAGGTAATTTACACGCCAGGCCATGCCGCCAATCACCTTTGCCTGGTGCTGCTGGAAGACGGCCTGCTGTTCAGCGGAGACCATATTTTGAATGGCAGCACCACGGTGATCAACCCGCCTGACGGCAACATGAACGCCTACCTGGATTCACTCGATGCATTGAGCGCGGCCTGCGATGAACACAACATCGACTTCATCCTGCCCGCTCACGGCTACGTTGTCGGCCAGGCCAAAACAGCCATTGCCCAGCTCAAAGCGCACCGTTTGAAACGCGAAGCCAAAATCATGACCGTGATGCAAGCCATGCCAGACGGCACGCTGGACGACTGGGTGCCGCTGGCTTATGACGATGTGGACGAGCGCATCTGGCCCGTGGCCAAGCGGTCTTTGCTGGCGCATGTGGAGCGGATTCAGAGCGCTTGACAACAGACTCAATGCCGCTTGTCGGCCTTCCACGTTCCGCCGTAGCGGTAAGAGGGCATTGTTTCAACGGTGGCCCGACAGGTGGGGCAAAACAGTTTCCAGGCACCCGCCGAATCCGCCACCACGCGGTACAGCGTACTGCTTGCCAGCTGGCAGTTTTCGCAGACTTTGACGCGGGAACGAGCGGGTTGGGGCACAGGCGGGTCGCTTAAAAAATTAAAAGTGTGAAGCTCGCCGATAAGCCGGATTTTGTGCGCTGAACCTTCTTGCCGAAACAAAAAAGCGCAGTGTGACCGCCATTAATCTGGGCCGGGAGTCGCCTACCCGGCTCGGTGCCACCTACCCGCCAACTCAGCGAACCGCTTCAATGTTGGCCTATTTGGTGTTGCTGCGCGTAGAGATTGCCCGTTTCACCCGATGTTCAAGTTACCCCGAACACCGACTCGTCTCTGTTGCTCTGATCCTCACCTCACGGTGGAGAGGTGTTACCTCCTACGCTGTCCTGTGCAGTCCGGACGTTCCTCCAGTGCCAGGTTTCCCATATGGCACCAGCGGCGGTCTGGCGTGCTTCACAGCCTGATTATCGGCGGGTTTTAAAGCCAAGGGTTCAATAACACCAAGCCCGAAATACCATCGAAGTCTTTTGTATTGCGTGTGACAAGGGTCAGTTGATTCGCCAATGCTATTGCGGCAATCATCGCGTCTTCGGCGCTGCAAGCGCGGCCTTGTCGCTGTTGACTGGCTGCAACAGAGCCATACACCGGAGCGCACCGCGCATCCAGACTCAAACACCGCTGGGCAAAATCTTCTTGAATCACAGCATCAGTCGCAATTTTTAGAGCGTTCTTGCGCTTGCCCGCAGGCATCAGCGCCAATCCGCGTTGCATTTCACACAGCGTTACAGCGCTTATGTAAACGCTTTGTACTGATGTGTTTGAAAACCAGTCAATAACGGCAGGATTCGGCGCGGGTTTGGTCAGTTCAGAGATGACGTTTGTATCAATCAAGTACATCGGGGACTAACTTTGAGACCGATCAAACCACGTCAATTTGCTCAAAGGGCGACGCACGCATTGGGCTGCGCGGTGCGATAGGTATCTCGCCTAGCCCCGCAAATCGTGCTTGTATGCGGCTGCCCAAATCGTTTTTGGTTAGCGGCGGCTCAATGGCCTCATTGGCGGCCTTGGTCAAAATACGGCGCACCGCCTCCTCCATTGCAATGCCCTGCTCTGCAGCACGCACGCGCAGCTTGGTTTTGACATCAGGGTCGAGGTTTCGAACGGTGAGGACGGACATGATGAGCTCCAAAAAGTGATCGCTTTCATTGTAGTCAATGACAGCAATGACGTCAAACTTGAAATCTAGTCTTAAAATGGTGTTCTGATCCGAAAAACAGATCCACGAAAGCTGACATGATCCGCATCACTGAACTCAAGCTGCCGCTTGACCACGACGAACACGAGCTGCCCTCGCTGATTGCCCAAACGCTAGGCATTGCCAACACTGACTTGATCAGCCACAGCATCTACAAACGCAGCTACGACGCGCGTATGAAAAAGCTACTGCTGGTATATATCTGTGACGTCGAACTGGCTCCTGCGCTTGAAGCAAACTTGCTCAAACAGTTTGCAGCACAGCCGCACATCCGCCCCACCCCCGACCAAAACTATTACCCGGTTGTGCAGCTGAACGAAGCCCCCGCACTGCGGCCCGTTGTCGTCGGCTTTGGCCCCTGCGGTATTTTTGCAGCACTGCTGCTGGCGCAAATGGGGTTCAAACCCATCGTGCTGGAGCGAGGCAAAAAAGTACGCGAGCGCACGCAAGACACCTGGGGCTTGTGGCGCAAAAGCACATTGAACCCTGAGTCAAACGTGCAGTTTGGTGAAGGCGGGGCGGGCACATTTTCAGACGGCAAGCTGTGGAGCCAGATCAAAGACCCGCGCCACTTGGGCCGCAAGGTAATGCTGGAGTTCGTCAAAGCAGGCGCACCCGAAGAGATTTTGCTGGTCAGCAAGCCGCACATTGGCACCTTCAAGCTGGTCAAGGTGGTGGAACACATGCGCGAGCAAATCATTGCGCTGGGCGGTGAGGTGCGGTTTGAACAACGCGTGAGTGATGTGTTGATTGATGGTGGCCAAATTCGCGGCTTGGCAGTACAAAACCTCAACGACAACACTCAGTACGAGATACGCGCCGACCACGTCGTGCTGGCGCTAGGCCACAGCTCGCGCGACACGGTGGCCATGCTGCACGAACGCGGCGTGTTCATGGAGGCCAAGCCGTTTTCAATCGGCTTTCGCATTGAGCACCCGCAGGGCGTGATTGACCGTTCGCGCCTAGGCCAGCACGCGGGCCACCCGCTGCTGGGCGCGGCAGACTACAAGCTGGTGCACCACGCCACCAATGGCCGCAGCGTTTACAGCTTTTGCATGTGCCCGGGCGGCACGGTGGTGGCGGCTACGTCTGAGCAAGGCCGTGTCGTGACCAACGGCATGAGCCAATATTCGCGCAACGAACGCAACGCAAATGCCGGCATTGTGGTGGGCATCACACCCGCCGACTATCCGGGCAATGCATTAGCTGGGTTTGCATTTCAACGCGCGCTTGAATCGCACGCCTACACACTGGGCGGCAGCAACTACCAGGCACCCGGCCAGTTGGTCGGCGACTTTATTGCAGGCAAATCGTCGACCCAACTCGGCAGCGTAGAGCCGTCTTACAAACCCGGCGTGTTGCTGGGCGATTTGCACAGCGCCCTGCCCGCCTACGCGATTGCCGCCATGCGAGAGGCGCTGCCCGTGTTCGGCAAAAAAATTCGCGGTTTTGACATGCATGACGCAGTGTTGACCGGCGTTGAAACCCGCACCTCGTCGCCGGTCAAAATCACTCGCGGCGACAATTTTCAAAGCCTGAACGTTAAGGGCCTGTACCCCGCGGGCGAAGGCGCCAGTTACGCGGGCGGCATTTTGTCGGCCGGGGTCGACGGCATTGAAGTCGCTGAAGCGGTCGCTCGAGACATGACCCGCAGCATGACCGCGATAATGCCCCGAGCCATCAATTAAGCCAACGCCCCATGACCGACCCACAAGACACAACGCCTCAGCCAAACAACGCAGCCAACCAGCCGCCGAAAAAAGCAGTGGAAACGCCCCAGCAAAAAAATCAGCGCCGCGTGCCCAGCCCCGTACTGGAAAAATTGTTTGAGCTGTACCCCAAGCTGTTTGGTGCGCACTTTTTGCCGCTCAAATTGGGTGTTTTCCAAGAGCTGTTGGCACGCCACCCAACCGACTTTATCAAAGCCGACCTGAAAATCGCCATGGGCCAGCACGCGCGCTCTACACGCTACCTCGAATGCGTGGCCGCTGGCCTACCGCGGCACGACCTGGACGGCAACGCGGTTGAGGCAGTCGCACCCGAGCACATTCACCACGCTATTGTTGAAGTGTTCAAGCGCCGCCAGGCGCGCAGCCGCGATGACTTGAACCCCAAGCTGCAACTGCGCTTGATGCAGGCCATTGAGACGTCAGGGCTAAGTTTGGAAGACTACGCCGAGCGTATGCGCGTGGCAGACGAGCAAGCCAACGGCGTGCTGGACGCCGCTTTAAGCGAATTAAAACTCGAAGCCGCCAGGCGCGAGGCATTGGTCAAAGCGTACCAAGCCAGCGGCAAAACCGAGGCCGAGTTTGCAGATATGTATGGCGTGAAACCTGCGCAACTGCGCGCGGTGCTGGCGACGATTGAGGCCTAGCCGCAGTAACTGTCAATACACTTCAGGCTCGCCCGGTGGCCGGGTTTTAAACCGTTTGTGTACCCAGTAGTACTGCGCCGGGTTTTGGTTGATATAGCTTTCCAAATGGCGATTCATCAAGGCCGTGTCGGCAGCTATATCGTCGGTCGGAAAATTGGGCCATGCGGTATGAATGCGCAGCTCATAACCCGAACGGGTCATGGTCACCACAGCTGGCACCACCTTGGCTCGGCCCAATCTGGCGAACCGCGAAAGTGACGGCACGGTGGCCGTTGGCACACCGTAAAACGAAACAAATATTGAATCGACCGGGCCAAAGTCCATGTCGGGCAGCAGGTACAGCGGCTCCCCCGCGCGAACCGCTGCTATCACGGGTTTGACGCCGCTGGCCCGCCCCAGCAAACGCATGAATCCCCAGCGGCTTCGGCCTTTTAAAATCCAGCTGTCAACCTGCTTGTTTGACTGGTCCGTGTAAATCGTCACTGACTGGCGCGGCTGGCGCAGTACCATGCCCGCCCAGGCAGCGTCCATACCCACAAAATGCGGCGTGAACACCACCGTCGGCTCGTTGCCGATGATTTCATTAACCGCACCTGTCATGGTCACGCGTCTGAGCAACCAGCTGCGCGGCGCGTGCCACACCCAGCTTCGGTCTAGCCATGCCTGTGCAAAATAGACGAAGGTTTGCTGTGTGAGCCGCCTGATTTCGGGCGCGGTCAGCTCCTTAAAACATAGCGTCAAGTTAATCGTGACCACCCGGCGGCGGGAGCTGACAAGTAGGTACAGCGCCCAGCCCAGCAGGGCGCCGAGCCCGCGCACTACCCGCAGCGGCATAAACGCCAGCAAGCGCATCAAGGCGATGCCTACAAACGTCAGCGCAGCTGCGCCCCCTTGTTGCAAGCGCTTCATGCAGCGCCTGAGCGCGGTTTTTTGTAGCGACCGTAGCCCCACAAATATTGCCCGGGGTTACGCCGCACCATTGCCTCAACTGACTGATTGATGCGCGCAACGACTGCGTCGACACTCGGGATTGCAGCGCCCAGTGCTGCACCTTCAAGCAAATCCAGCGGCGGCAAAATAGTGACAACGTAGCCACTACCTCTGGCCAGCCGGTCGCACACCACCGGCACCAGCGCAGCGCCGCTTTGCAGCGCCAGTCGGGCCGCCAGCGTCATGGTGTAGGCCGGTTTGCCAAAAAACGGCGACCACACGCCCAGGCCTTCAGGCGGCACTTGGTCGGTCAACATCGCGACCGCCCGATTGGCCTTTAACGCTTTGTGCATTGCCCTGATGGCGCTTAACGAGCCCGGCAGCACCGCCAAAAAAGGCCGCGGTCGGGTAGCCAATTCAACCGCGGCCAGACCCGGCTGGCGTGCGGGCCGGTAAATCGCGGTGATGTCGCCATGCGTGGGGCCGAAAACTTCGGCCAGCAGCTGCGGCATCAACTCAAAGCAGCCGCAATGCGCCCCGAAAAAAATCACGCCTTTGCCTTTTGCAAACGCTTCTTTTGCCAGCGCTGCCCCGTGCAAGGTGACGTTCATTTTCGGGTTTTGCAAAGCAGGCGGCTGGTGTGGCCGCAGCCACAGTTTGGGCAGCTCTGCTACCAAGCGTCCCGCCTCGGCAATAGCGGGTTTGGCCAGCGAAAAATCAAGCCCCGCCTGCTGCACGTTGGAGCGAAATTGCGCCCGGTAGCCGGGGTTCAAAAGCCAAACTGCCCAGCCTAATGCGCCGCCCAGTACGTGTAAAGCGCGCATCGGCCAACTTGAGAAAAATCGAAAAATCCAGAGCATTTAAATAGGTAACAAGCGCACACAATGCAGCGCCATATAATCTGTGTGTCGCTGAGTTATTTGAACAACTTGCAGAGCGACGTTAAACCAAACTGCTAAAGCGTTCGCCAAAGCACTTCCGCTGGCAACGCGCCCAGCAAACTTTATGGAGTGTACTGACATGGCGAACGATTTCCTCTTTACTTCTGAATCTGTTTCTGAAGGCCACCCCGATAAGGTAGCCGACCAGATTTCTGATGCCATCCTCGATGCCATCTTCAAACAAGACCCGCTTAGCCGCGTGGCCGCCGAGACGTTGGTCAACACTGGCCTGGTGGTGCTGGCAGGCGAGATCACCACCAACGCGCATGTTGACTACATTCAGGTCGCGCGCGACACCATCAAGCGCATTGGCTACGACAACACCGACTACGGCATTGACTACAAAGGCTGCGCGGTCATGGTTTGCTATGACAAGCAGAGCAACGACATCGCTCAGGGCGTTGATCATGCGTCAGACGACCATCTAAACACTGGCGCAGGCGACCAGGGCTTGATGTTTGGCTACGCTTGCGATGAAACGCCAGAGCTGATGCCCGCGCCGATTTACTACGCGCACCGCTTGGTAGAGCGCCAGGCACAATTGCGCAAAGACGGCCGCCTGCCGTTTTTGCGGCCCGACGCCAAAAGCCAGGTGACGATGCGTTATGTTGACGGCAAGCCGCACAGCATCGACACCGTGGTGCTGTCTACCCAGCACAGCCCTGACCAAAGCGAGACGATGCACAAAATGAAGGCTTCGTTCATTGAAGCCATCATCGAGGAAATCATCAAGCCCGTGCTGCCCAAGCACATGCTGACTGAGCACACCAAATACCTGATCAACCCCACAGGTCGTTTCGTGATTGGTGGCCCGCAAGGCGATTGCGGCTTGACCGGCCGCAAGATTATTGTTGACACCTACGGCGGCGCTTGCCCGCACGGCGGCGGCGCCTTCAGCGGCAAAGACCCCAGCAAGGTCGACCGTTCAGCGGCTTACGCAGCACGCTACGTTGCTAAAAACATCGTGGCTGCTGGCCTGGCCAAACAATGCCAGATTCAAGTCGCCTACGCTATTGGCGTGGCCAAGCCAATGAACGTCACGGTCTACACCGAAGGCACCGGCGTGATGAGCGACGACAAGTTGTCAGAGTTGGTGCAAGAGCATTTTGACCTGCGCCCAAAAGGCATCATTCAAATGCTCGATTTGCTGCGCCCCATTTATGAGAAAACGGCGGCATACGGTCACTTTGGTCGTGATGAGCCAGAATTTACTTGGGAAAAGACCGACAAAGCTGCTGCCCTAAAGGCAGCAGCCGGCCTGTAAGGCCGCCGCGCAATGCGCGGTATCGGTCTTTCAGCGGAGGCTAACTTCGCAATGCGAAGTTAAGGGCCAGAGGCCCGGTGCCGTAGCTAGCGAACAGACAAGGCAGCGGCGCTTCGCGCGGCTGCAGGTCTGTAAGGTTTACGTGCCTTGCTCCCTCTCCTTTCGTTAGAAGGTTGGGGTGAGGGCAGTCACATGCCGCTTGGTTTTTTAACGATTCACCAACCCCTGCTCCCCCCCAGCGGGGGAGCAAGTTCAGACGGGCACCACCGTCACTCGACTTTCGGCAAATCCACCCTCAACCAGCCATCGCCACGTTCGAGCTTTGCGCCGAACGATCGGGCCATGGCCTCAACATCTGGCCAGTCAATCAGGCGGTATTTGCGAACCACGTCCAGCAGTGCTGGCGTTGTACCGCCGCTGCCTGCCAGCATGCGCAGATGCAGCTGCCCGCTTGGGTGGCAGTCTGCGGCTGCATACGTAACCTGCAGGCTGCTGCCTTCCGTACGGTGATCACAAAACGCCAGCAGCGCGCCCATCAACACGCTGCGAACAAAACTTTGCGGCGCGCAAGCTGAATCGTCAGTGATGCCATTGACCAGTTCCAGCCCGCTGGCAGACAGCTCCATTGCTAATAGTTTGACCGCTTCATCTACGCCGCCGCGCAAACCCACCTGCGCGTCGTGGCTGGAAGCTATCCACTCAAGTGCGTTGATGCAGTCGGCACTGGCCTCTTTTGTCAGGGTGCTAAGCGACGTGACGTTTTTAGCGATGGCCTGCAAGTCAGGCTCTGGGAGTTGCACACGCCGCTCCAGCACCATCAGCAACATTCGAATCGGCTGCATGGCACCTGCAACGTCGTGGCGCAGCACAGGCATCATGCGACGCAGCACCGCATAAAAAGCAGCTTCGGCCAGTCGGTCGTTCAAACCGTCGGGCGTTACGGACTGTGAACCTGATTCAGACCGCGAATAGGCGGCAGCAGTAGTTGACATGATTAGAAAAAGGTTGAATCGGCCTGGGCCCGCTGCTGCTTCACGTTAGTAAAAACGTTGCCAATATCGCGTCAATAGCATTCGGATCCACAGGCTTGGTCAGGTGGGCGTGAAAGCCCGCCATTTTTGATTTGCGGATGTCTTCTTCGGTGCCCCAGCCGGTCAATGCGATCAGCTTGGCCGATGCCGTGGCCGGGCTGGCCTGGAGCTGGCGTGCCACCTCGTAGCCGTTCATCCCGGGCAAGCCGATGTCAAGAAAAACAACGTCGGGCAGAAACCTTGCCGCGACATTCAGTGCTTCTTGGCCACTGAAAGCTACGCACGCATCATGGCCTGACAAGTCCAGCAACATGACCATCGTTTCTGCAGCGTCGACATTGTCATCCACCACCAAAATGCGGTGCCTGGCAAACCCGGCCGCCGCTGACAAGGGCTGTGCTGGGTTCGGCACAATCGCTGGCGCCTTATCGATGGGCAAAGTCACGGTGAAGATGCTGCCCTGGTCGATGCCGTCGCTGGCGGCTTGAACTGAGCCGCCGTGCATTTCTACCAGCGTTTTGACCAGCGACAGGCCAATGCCCAGCCCGCCCTGTGCGCGGTCTAGCGTGCGGTTGATCTGGGTGAACATGTCAAACACCAAGCCCAGCATGTCAGCGGGAATGCCCATGCCGGTGTCTTCAACTGACACAACGAGGTTGTCCAAATGCAGGCGCGCCGCGAATTTGATCTGGCCACCGCATGGCATGTACTTCGCCGAATTGGTCAGCAAATTACTGAAAATTTGACTCAAGCGGGTTGGGTCAGCGTCCAGCCAGACAGCCTCGGTCGGCCAGTCGATGCTGAGCGTGTGGCCAGCCGCGTCAATGGCTGGGCGCGACGCCTCCAGTGCGGCCGCAGCAATATCCTGAAAAGAAATTTGCTCGCGCTTGAGCACAATTTTGCCGCTGCTGATGCGAGACACATCCAGCAAGTCATCGACCAGGCGCACCAGTTGCCCCAGCTGGCGCTCCATCACCGGCAGGGTGCGGGCAACTACCTCTTCTGAGCGTGGCGCAAATTTAAGCAACTGCAAACCGGTGCGGATCGGCGCCAGCGGGTTGCGCAGCTCGTGTGCCAGCGTGGCTAAAAATTCATCTTTGCGCAGGTCTTGCTCCAGCAGCCGCTGCTCAAAGGCCCGGCGGTTCGTGATGTCATGCGTTACACCAAGGGCAGACTCTACTTGCCCGGCCTCGTTGAACTCTGGCACCAGCCGACATGAAAAATGACGCAGGCCGCCCTGCACTGTGCCCACCGAAAATTCCAGCAAGCTGTCTTTGGCGTGGTCAAACACATAGCGAATCGCTTTTTCCCACTGGTCGCGCAATTTTTTTGACACGCCCAGTTGCCGATGGGTTTTACCCAAAATGGCGGCAACCGACTGGTTCATGCTTTTTTCGATCACCGAGTTCACAAACACATGGCGCAGCTGGCGGTCAAAACGCGCCAGCCCGTCGGGCGTGTTTTCGGTCACGCTGCGCAGCTCGCGCGTGCCCCTGGCAAGCGCCTGCGTTGCTTTGACTTCGGCTGTTCGGTCAACGCCATGGACAAAAATACCTGACACGCGGCCAGCGGCTTCACACATAGGCAGGTAAACGAAGTCAACGAATATTTCAGCCACCCCATCACCAGCGCCCCTGCGGACAATGGCCCGCATGCCAGAAGCTTCAAATTTTTCGCCAGTGCGAAACACGGTATCCAGCAAGCCGAGAAAAGGCTGCGTCGCCAACTCTGGAAAAGCGTCGGCGTAGGTTTGGCCCAAAATTTCAGGGCCATGCTGCACCAGATCATAAAAAGCCTGGTTGGCCAGCTCCACCACGTGCGATGGGCCCCTTAGCACGGCCGAAAACGACGGCATGATGGCGACAATTTGCGACAGCTGTATTCGGCTGGCCAACAGCTTGGCCTCGCTGCGCACCTGCTCGACGGCAGCCCATGTTCGCTGGGCAATTTCCCGCGCCAACGCAATGTCTTCAGGGGTCCAGACGCGCGGCACGTTTTGATGCACGCCAAGCACGGCGACCAGCTGGTCGCCTTTTAAAATCGGTATACCCAAATTAGCGACGATGTGCATCGCGGCGTAGGCGGCTTTCTCGCTAGCTGAGTAGCCAGCGTCGCTGCGCATATCGGCCACGATCTGGTTTTCACCGCGCTTTAAGCTCTCCAACAGCTCTGGGCCGAAGTCTTCCAGGCGGTGCGCGCCATCTATCTGGTGCACGCCATTCACGTAACTGGGGCCGACCACCACAACAGCGTCCGCCGTCACCTCGCCATAAAGGACACGGTTAACTTGCAGGTGAACACCCAGCATGTGGGCGGCCACACGTTTAAGCGCGTGCTCGTCTGTCAGGCCGCGAGTTGCGTCGCCAAACACACTGCGAAAGGTTTCGCGGTCGGTGACCAGCCTGAGTGCCCCTTTGCTTTGGCGAAGTTCACGCGCCATGGCCCAGCTTTCACTGGCGTTTTCAACGGCGCGGCAAAGGCTGTTGGGGTTGGTCCAGTCTTTGGCAATGTAGTCTTGTGCGCCCGCACGCAGCGCCAGGCGGCCGTCGTCCCGGTTGGCACCACTGGTCACCACCACTACCGGGCAGATCGGCATACCGTCACGCCCCACCACGGCGGCCAAAACGTCGGGTGCCAGCATGTCCGGCAAGTTGTAGTTCAGCACGATGCAGTCAGGCGGTGGCACTGCACCAAGTACCGCGGTGATTCCGCCTGCAGCGGTGGCAGCCTCAACAAAAGTCAGCTGCCGTTCTGATCCGCCCAACAGACTTCGGCGGATGTGGGCGCGGTCGCCCAAACTGTCGTCAATGATGCAAACGCGCCACGGCTTTAAAAGCTCTTTGTCGGGGCGCTGCACCAATGGAGCCTCGTTATTGCGGTCCGCGGGGCTGCTGGATTGATTCACAGGATTCACAGGGTTTACAGATTCAGGGGCTAGGCAAACTGCCATGAAGTCTCACAATGCAGTGAAAACCCGGAAAAATGTCCAAATTTGAAGGTAACACAAAGAGCGCGTAGGAGACGGCCTTGTTTAGCCGTAGGACAAGCGCTTTCAGCGCTATAAATTACTCTTATTTTTATAGCTTATTGCGCCTGATTTTATTGGGCTGCAGCCCTATTCTATTGATATTTGGCAAGGTTTCAGCATGCCGCGGCAGCATAAGCTGAAGTCAACCACTGATTCGTTGATAGCTCGGCAAAGCGGCGCGCCCCATCGGCCAAAAATTCAGACCACGCCTTGCCGACGCGTCAGGCTTTTGCCCGTCTTTTAAAAAAGCGCTGCTTAAAACGGTTTTTAAAAATTAGATTGAATCCAGTCAGAAAAAAGTCACGTAAACCAGTAGCGGCCAGAGCCGTACGTTTATTTGCCTTATTCCAACCAGGAGTTCAACATGACCATTGCCCTAAAGCAGCTTGCAAAAGCTTGCCTGCTAGTTGTTGCCGCCGGTAGCGCGCTGGCGTCCAGCCACCGCGAAGCGCCTTTTATTACCGGCAGCCCCAAAGTCGACGGTACTGACTTTTATATGTTTCGCAGCTATGAAGGCGTGGCCGCCAACGGCTCGGGCGGGCGCTCAGACTACGTCACGCTGCTGGCCAACTACCAGCCCCTACAGTCACCGTACGGCGGCCCCAACTACTTTCAAATGGACCCGAACGCGTTGTATGAGATACACGTAGACAACAACGGCGACGCGGTAGAAGACATTACCTTCCAATTTCGATTTAAAAACAACCTGAAATCAATTCCCCTGACCATTGGCTCGGCCAGCGTGCCGATTCCGCTGATTCAGGCCGGTGCAGTTGCCAACCTGAATGACGCGAACTTAAACGTCAACGAAACGTATGACGTGAAAGTGGTGCGCGGTGAGCGCCGCAAATCCCTGGGCGATGCCATGCTCAAAACCACAGGCGGCAGTGCCACGTTTGAAAAACCGGTTGACAACATCGGCACGAAAACGATTGCCGACTACCCCGCCTACGCGGCCAAACATATTCACACGGTGACGATTCCAGGCTGCCCGGCAGGCAAAGACCAGGGCAAGGTGTTTGTCGGGCAACGCCAGGAAGGTTTTGCCGTTAACTTGGGCGCAGTGTTTGACCTGGTCAACGCACCCGCGTCATTTTTGCTGGACCCCGCCAACAAAGACGCGGCTGGCATGGGCGGCAAGCACATCATTCAAAAATCAAACGTCACCACCATGGCGATTGAAGTGCACAAAGACTGCTTGTCTGCGGGCGCTGAAACCGTGATTGGCGGCTGGACCACGGCCAGCGTGCGCCAAGGCCGTTTGATCAACGGCAAGCCGGGCTCGGGCAACGACAAGGTTGAAAAAGCCGGTGGCGCGTGGACACAGGTGTCGCGCCTGGGCAACCCGCTGGTCAACGAACTGGTGATTGGCTTGCCAGACAAAGACAAGTTCAATGCATCGCAGCCTAAAGACGATGGCCAGTTTTTAACCTACGTTTCTAACCCCACACTGCCAGCTTTGCTGAGCTTGGTGTTGGGCGCTGATGTGGCACCTAAAAACCTGCCGCGCACAGACTTAATCACTACCTTTTTGACCGGCATCACCGGCGTGAACAAGCCTGCCAACCCCAAAGCGTCTGAAATGTTGCGATTGAATCTGGCCGTGCCAGCAGTGCCGTTTGCAACGCAAAACCGGCTGGGCGTGGCAGGCAACGCGTTGGCGGGCGGCACTGACAACGCTGGCTTTCCAAATGGCCGTCGCCCCAAAGACGACGTAGTCGACATTGCGCTGGTGGCCACGGTGGGCGGCTTGTGCATCATTAACGGCGACAACGATGCGCTCAAACTCAACAGCGTGCCGGGCGTGCCCGGCTTGACGTCTGCCTGCAAGCCATCGAGTGTGCCGTTGGGCGCAACCGCCGCCAACATTCATGATGCGGTTGACCAGGCCACCGTTCCGTTTTTGCCCGGCTTTCCGTACCTGAACACCCCCAACGCCGGTTCTGCCACCTACTGAGCGCAATGACAACTTAAAGGAAACACCATGTCTAAACTCAATTCAAAATGGCTGGTTAGCGCGGCCCTGCGTACAGCCCTTGCCACAGCACTTGCTTCAGCCCTGGTAGCGGGTTGCGGAAGCGGTGGTGGGGACGGTGGCGTGGGCAACCCTGGCGGGCCACCCCCACAAGCGTCTGGCCCAGAAAGCAGCGCGCAGGGCGTTGTCGACTATTTGCTGGCACTGTTTGCCAGCGATACGTCAGACGTCAATGAGCCACGGCTAACCGAGAGCATTACCTTTGCCACTGAAGAGTTGGCTGAGCCCAGCCCGATCTGACGCGGCGTTGTGAAGGCTCGGCAGACTTGGGCGCCTGAGGGCTTGAGGACTTGAGGACTTGATCAGCAGGCGGCTCAACATTCAATCATCCGGCAGCACCTTTGGGGGCTGCCGGATTTTTTGCGTGGGTTGTTGCTAACCGCAGCGCCTTACTTATTCAAATAATTCAGCGCCAGCTTGCCCGCCGTTGCCGCAATGCCGCTGACCAGCGTGCCCCACGCCATGTCAATGAACGTCAAGCCCAGCGGCCAGTCTTTAACAACGGCTAGGTTGGTCAAGTCATAGGTTGAATAAGCAAAAAAACCGAACAGCGCGCCCATCAAAGCTGCCTTCCATACCGGGCTGTCGGCCTGCGGCAACACGGCAAATATCACCAGCCCTACCGGAAACAGCAAATAAAAAGCAGCAGCAGCCCACAAGTTCGGGTTGGGGCTTAGCAGGCCGCCCATCGCGTTGGCATAAGTCGACTTGGCAATGACGCCAAGCCAGACGGCATCAATAACAAACATCGTTAAAAACACGGCCAGGTAAAGGCCAGCGTACTGCATCATGGGTTTTCTCCTGAGGTCAATAAAAACAAAACCGAATTATTGACTGGGCCTTGAGGGCAGCGTGTAGGCGATGGGCGCATTTGCAGGCACGGCAGTATGCTATTTATTACATAGCTGCTCGCGCCCGTATAAATTGGGCTACAGCTTGTTTAGACTCCTGTTTCAGGCCTTTTTTGATCAATCCGCCTTGATATTGGCGGTTTTGATGACCTTGCCCCACTTGTCGTATTCAGCCTGCGCGTAGGCCATCATGTCACGCGGGCCCATAAAGTTGGCTTCAGCGCCCAGGCTGTTGGCGCGCTCTTTAAAGGCGGGCACAGCCATGATTTTTTGCACCTCGCTGGCAACGCGGTCAACCGCAGCTTTGGGCGCTTGCGCGTGGGTGTACAACGCGAACCACGCATCCACCTCATAGCCTTTCAAGCCAATTTCTGCGCCAGTCGGCACGTTAGGCAAGCTGGCCAGGCGGCGCGGGCCGGCCACCACCAGCGGTATGAAGCGGCCGCTTTGAATATGCGGCATCAGCGAGGGCGCGGTCGTTACCGTCAGGTCAATTTGGCTGGCCAGCAAATCAGAAATCGTGGGGCCAGATCCGCGGTACGGAATATGCGTCATAAAAGTGCCCGAGAGTTGCTTGAACAGCTCTGTAGCGATGTGCTGCACACTGCCATTGCCCGAGCTGCCGTAGTTCAATTTGCCAGGGTTCTTCTTGGCGTAGGCAATCAATTCTTGCGCGGTTTTAATGCCTAAGTTAGACCGCACCACCATCACTTGCGGGGCTGAGTACACATTGGCAATGGCCTGCAAGTCTTTTAGCGGGTCATACGGCAGCTTGACCAAATGCGGGCTCATGCAATGAAATCCCGAGTACGCCATCAGCAGCGTGTGCCCGTCTGGCCGGGCTGCCAGCACTGCCTGCGCGCCAACTGCGCCATTGCCACCGCCGCGGTTGTCGACCGCTACAGGCTGCCCGAGTGCTTTGGCCAGCGGGTCAGAAATAGCGCGGGCTGAAATGTCTGCCGTGCCGCCCGGTGGCGCGGGCACGACGATGCTGAGCTGGCGCTCTGGAAAGCTTTGCGCGCGCGCCCACGGGGCGGCCAGCAAGGCAGCGCTAGCGGTGACGGTAAGCGCTTGGCGGCGAGAAAGCTTGTGGCTAGGGTCGAAGTGCATTCAAAATCCTGTGGGTGTAAAAAAGGCAAGCTCTGTTTTTAATCTACCCGCGATGGCTTGGGTATTCGGAAAAGCCATGATTCCGCATCATTGCGGCCGATTTCGGTGCCCAGACTTGAAATTGACATGGTTTGCCCCTATTATTAGCACTCTACGGGTTTGAGTGCTAACACTGCACCCCAGCCCGACAGATCGTTAAGTTCAGCACCCTGTTGCTGGCGCTTTTTGATTGATACAACCCTTTTTACAACTGGAGAAACCATGAAACTTCGCCCCTTGCACGACCGCGTAATTGTCAAACGCGTCGAAAACGAAACCAAAACCGCCTCTGGCATCGTCATTCCTGACAGCGCTGCTGAAAAGCCTGATCAAGGCGAAATTCTGGCTGTTGGCCCTGGCAAAAAGAACGACAAAGGCGAAGTTCAGCCTGTTGGCGTCAAAGTCGGTGACCGTGTTTTGTTCGGCAAATACAGCGGCCAGACGGTCAAAGTTGACGGCGACGAGTTGCTCGTCATGAAAGAAGAAGACTTGTTTGCCGTTGTCGAGAAGTAATCTTTTCACCTCAAGTCACTATTTATTTAATAGCTGCTCGCGCCCGTAATTATTGGGCTGCAGGCACTTTTAATACCTATTTTTAGCCTTTTTCAAGCTTTTTAACCCTTTTTAGGAGCCACTCATGGCAGCAAAAGATGTAGTTTTCGGCGGCGAAGCCCGCGCACGTATGGTCGAAGGCGTGAATATTCTCGCCAACGCCGTCAAGGTAACCCTCGGCCCTAAAGGCCGTAACGTCGTGCTGGAGCGTTCATTCGGCGCGCCTACCGTGACCAAAGACGGTGTGTCCGTCGCCAAAGAAATTGAACTCAAAGACAAGCTGCAAAACATGGGCGTGCAAATGGTCAAGGAAGTTGCTTCCAAGACTAGTGATATCGCTGGTGACGGCACCACGACCGCTACCGTGCTTGCACAAGCCATCGTTCGCGAAGGCATGAAGTACGTTGCCGCTGGCATGAACCCGATGGACTTGAAGCGCGGCATCGACAAGGCTGTGACGGCTTTGGTTGAAGAGCTGAAAAAAGC
>JANMWH010000419.1:0-7624 GCA_031393945.1 Polaromonas sp.
AATTTTTAAGTGGCGTTGAACCAGTGAGATCGACGCCTTGCGATTTTTTAAAACAATTTCAACAGCTTGGTCGTACATCGGGTCCTTTTCGCCACCGGCTTCACTGAGGTCACCACCCAAGTCGCCGCCTTCGCCATCGGCGACCCCGCCTTCTAGGATGCCGTCGATGTAATTGGGTTCCCCCTGCAGCTTTAAGTAGGCGACTACGCGGTGCACTTCCTCGTCGCTGACGAATGCGCCGTGCACACGCACAGGAATGCCCGAGCCGCCGGCTTTGTAGAGCATGTCGCCCATGCCAAGCAAGGCTTCAGCGCCCATTTCATCGAGGATGGTGCGGCTGTCGATTTTGCTCGACACCTGAAAACTAAGCCGCGTGGGTATGTTGGCTTTGATCAAACCCGTGATCACATCCACACTGGGGCGCTGCGTGGCCAGCACCAAATGAATGCCTGCTGCACGTGCCTTTTGTGCCAGCCGGGCAATCAGCTCTTCAATCTTCTTGCCGACCACCATCATCAAGTCGGCCAGCTCGTCAATCACCACCACGATGTACGGCAAACGCTCAAGCGGCTCGGGCTGATCGGGTGTCAAGCTGAAGGGGTTGTAAACAAACTCGCCGCGGGCTTTGGCCTCGTCGATTTTGACGTTGTAGCCTGCCAGGTTACGCACGCCCAGCTTGCTCATTAACTTGTAGCGCTTTTCCATTTCCGCCACGCACCAGTTCAGGCCGTGAGCGGCTTGGCGCATGTCTGTGACCACTGGGCACAGCAAGTGCGGTATGCCCTCGTACACGCTCATCTCAAGCATTTTGGGGTCAATCAACAGCAGCCGCACATCACGCGCATCGGCCTTGTACAGCAGGCTCAAAATCATGGCATTGATACCGACTGACTTGCCTGAACCCGTTGTGCCTGCCACCAAGCAGTGCGGCATTTTTGCCAAATCGGCCACCACAGCATTGCCGCCAATGTCTTTACCCAGGCCAATGGTGAGCAAACTCTTGGCCTCGTTGTAAATTTGCGAGCCCAAAATTTCGCTCAGACGAATGGATTGGCGCTTGGCGTTCGGCAACTCGAGCGCCATGTAATTTTTGCCGGGAATGGTCTCGATCACGCGAATCGACACCAAGCTCAGAGCGCGCGCAAGGTCTTTAGCCAAGCCAACGACCTGCGAGCCCTTAACGCCTGTGGCGGGCTCAATTTCATAGCGCGTAATGACAGGGCCAGGCGCTGCAGCCACCACGCGCACTTCAACGCCGAAGTCTTTGAGCTTTTTCTCAATCAGCCGTGAGGTCATTTCCAGCGTCTCTGGCGCCACGGTTTCTTGTTTGGAAATAGCACCGTCGAGCAAATCGACTTGCGGCAATTTGGAGTCGGGCATTTCACTAAACAGTGGCTTTTGCCGTTCTTTGACGACGCGCTCGCTTTTAGGGATGTCGACCAACGCGGGCTCGATAAACACTGGCGCCGGGTGATGTTCTTTGATGTCGATGCGCTCGTCAATGAGTGTGTCTTCGCGCTCGCGGGCGGCCTTTTTACCAACCGCCAAATCTTCCGCAATTTCGCGCTTTTCGCGGCGCGACTCCACCAGACTGGTCAACCACAGCCCCAACCGCTGCGCGGTGCGGCCCCAGGAAAACCGAAACACGCTGGATGCCGCCACCACGCCGAGGGAAATCAGCACCAAACCAGAGCCCGCAAAACCCAGCCATTTCACACTGAAACTGCCCACCAAAAACCCAAGTGCGCCGCCGGAATGGTCGGGCAGATTGCCTTCATAACGGTAAAGCCGCGACCACTCCAGCCCGCAGCTGGCGATCAGCAACACCGCCAGACCCAGCCAAAAAACGGTGCGGCTCCAAGGCACAGCAGCACGCACATCGCCGCGCAACCAGCGGGCCAGGCCAGACAGCCACGCGCGCACACCCGCGGCAATGAGCCACCACGCCGAGAACCCAAGGAGGAAATAGCTCCCGTCAGCCAAATAAGCGCCCAACGGCCCGCCCCAATTGCGAAAGGCGGGCGCGCCTGCTGCTTGCGCTATTCCAGAAGTGGACCACGCAGGGTCTTGGGCTGAATGGCTGATCAGCGCGGCCAGCCAGAACACCAAGCCCAGCAGCCCAAGAATCAAGCCGCCTTCCTGGGCAAAGCGGCTCAGCCCGCTGGGCTCTGGCGTGTTGGGTGTGTTGCGAGAATTGAGAGTGTCTAAAGAATAGGTCATACCGCCCGCAAGCTTAACGCAATCGGGCAGAAGCTATTGGTTTTAACACCTTGGCCGCAAGATAAAACCAGCGGGTAGCAGCAACAAACCAAGGCCTAACCGGTGGGGCTAACCGTGGGGGCCTAGCCCAGCGCGTTGAGTCGTTCTTTAACCACCATCGAACCATCAGTGCGGGTCTCAATGAAACCGCGGTCTTCGAGGTCTTTCATGACCCTGCTGACCATTTCGCGCGAGGCGCCAACCATTTTGGCCAAGTCTTGCCGAGACACGCGGTCTTTGATCACTGCGTTGCCTTGCTCATCAATCACGGCGAATTCCAGCAGGGTGCGGGCCACCCGGCCGTACACGTCCATCAATGCCAATGATTCAATTTTGCGGTCAGCGTGGCGCAGCCGCTGTACCAGGCCCTTCATCACCGCATAGGCCATGGAAGAGTTTTCAGGCAGGCAGCGAGCGAACTCAAGCCGCCCCAATATCAACACGTCGGTTTGAACTTCAGCGCGCACGGTCGCGGAGTGGGGTTCGTTGTCTATCAGACTCATTTCGCCGATGTAATCGCCCGGCTTCATGGACGCCAAAATCACCTCGCGCCCTCGCCCATCGGTGGTGACCACGCGGGCGCGTCCGGTCAAAATAATAGCCAGCGCATTGGACTTTTTGCCCTGCTCAACAATGGCTTCGCCACGTTTGAACCGCGACTTGATCACTGCATCAGCCACGGACTCGGCTTGGCTGGCAGTTAGCATTGAAAAAAGTGGAACCCGGCGGATCAGCTCAAGGTTAGATACCATTGTCGACATCATCTTCTCCTCAATTCGCTCGATTAACTCAGCGTTTTGAAGCGGCAGCCAATTGTTTTTTCTACAATCAGGCATCACTTCAATAACGGTCTATCGATCAGCTCAGACTTACTTGGACTGTAACTGAGTGCACAACCAATTACCACTTTACCCATGAAACATTCCAAAGTACTCATCTTGGGCTCCGGCCCGGCGGGCTACACCGCCGCGGTTTATGCAGCTCGCGCCAATTTGAATCCGGTATTGATCACCGGCATTGCCCAAGGTGGCCAGCTCATGACCACTACCGATGTCGACAACTGGCCGGCTGATGCGCAAGGCGTGCAAGGGCCAGAGCTGATGCAGCGGTTTTTAGAGCACGCAGAGCGCTTTAAAACAGAAATTATTTTCGATCACATTCATACCGTCGATTTTTCCAAGCGCCCGTTTACTTTGACCGGCGACAGCGACGTGTACACCTGCGACTCACTGATCATTTGCACTGGTGCGTCGGCTAAATACCTGGGACTGGAAAGTGAAACCGCCTTTATGGGCAAAGGCGTGTCGGGCTGCGCAACTTGCGACGGGTTCTTTTACCGAGAGCAAGACGTTTGCGTGGTGGGTGGCGGCAATACGGCGGTTGAAGAAGCGCTTTATTTGTCTAATATCGCGAGCAAGGTCTACCTGGTTCACCGCCGCGACAAGTTCAAAGCAGAGGCAATTTTGGTCGACAAGCTGCATGAAAAAGTGGCCGCCGGGAAAATTGTGCTCAAAACTTTCAACACGCTGGAGCAAGTGCTGGGCGACGCAGGCGGCGTGACTGGCGTGCGGCTAAAAAGCACGACCGACGAATCAACGCACGACATTGCACTCAAAGGCTGCTTCATTGCTATTGGCCACCAGCCAAATACCGACATTTTTGCGGGCCAGCTCGAGATGAAGGGCGGCTACATCATTACCAAAACCGGCTTGGACGGTTTCGCCACCATGACCAGCGTGCCGGGCGTGTTTGCGGCGGGCGATGTGCAAGACCACATTTACCGCCAAGCCATTACGAGTGCTGGTACGGGCTGCATGGCAGCATTGGACGCGCAACGCTTTTTGGAGCAAAGCAGCTGATTTAGCCCTCAGATTGGTTTTTTACTCACCCGAATTTTTCGAATTCAGGCTATACTCTGAAGCTTCGCTGGAAAAATCACGCATTCACATGCGCCTTTCCACATCCGATTTCATTTTTTTACGGAGAGTGCTCATGGCACGCGTCTGTCAGGTAACGGGCAAAGGCCCGATGGTAGGAAACAAGGTTTCCCACGCCAACAATAAAACCAAGCGCCGGTTCATGCCGAACTTGCAGTACCGTCGTTTTTGGGTCGAGACCGAAAACCGTTGGGTGCGCTTGCGCATCACCAGCGCAGGTTTGCGTTTGATCGACAAAAAGGGCATTGACGCGATCCTGGTGGATCTTCGTGCCCGTGGTGAAGTTTAAGGAAAACTATCATGGCTAAAGGCGCACGCGAAAAAATCAAGCTGGAATCAACTGCCGGCACAGGTCATTTTTACACGACCACCAAAAACAAGAAAACCACACCTGACAAAATGCTGATCATGAAGTTTGATCCAAAAGCACGCAAGCATGTGGAATACAAAGAGATCAAACTGAAGTAATTCAGCATCGTTTCCGTTTTGTTAAAAACCGCTGGCAGCAATGCTCAGCGGTTTTTTTACGCCCAGCTTCTGCTGGTGCTTGTTAGTGTGTGCCTTGCACTTGCACTTGCATTTGCGCGTTGCCGATACTGGCGCTTGGTCGTCGATTTGCTGACGCACCGAAGTAAATTCGGCGCACGCTAAAGGCTGTTTAACTCTCGCCAACTGGCTACAAACAAGCAAGGCGGCTCAGCACCCACTAGCACTAGACGGCACGCAATAAAAAAGCCGCCGAAACGCAAGTGCGTCGCAGCGGCTTGGGATGAGCAGACCCATTTGCGTTTCTTAGACCCTGGCAGCGCGCAGCTTCATTGAAAACTCGTGCAACGCAGCAATGCCACTTTCTTCAGCGCGGCGGCACCATGCTTGCAGGTCAGCTGTCAACTGCTCGCGTGACGCGGAAGTTGTGAGCCACATTTGGCGCAACTCTTCACGCATCACCAACATTTTGTCGAGCACTGGGTGCTCCGCTCGAGCTTGCGCTAGTTGCGGCTTGGCGGCGGTTGGAACCTTGTCGTCGTCACGGTGCAGCCAGCGATTGGCCTTGCGTAAAAGCGATGCATCGGCATTGCGCGACTTCAATGCAGCGATTTCTGCCCTGCCCGCATTGCGCAGCGCATTGGCGTAGCCAGCCATGACTTCATAACGGTGAGCAATCAAAGCCTCAAGTGTCTTTTCATCTGCTACGGGGGCTATTGCACCCAACTGCATTTTGGGCGGAACTTTTTTGACCTTTGCCAGGCCAACTTTTTCCAGCGCCCGGATGTAAACCCAGCCAATGTCAAACTCGTACGGCTTAACAGAAAACTTGGCGGACGTAGGGTAGGTGTGGTGGTTGTTGTGCAGCTCTTCGCCGCCAATCATGATGCCCCACGGCGAAATGTTGGTGCTGGCGTCTGGTGATTCAAAGTTGCGATAGCCCCAGTAGTGGCCAATGCCATTAATAATGCCGGCCGCGGTGACAGGAATCCAGACCATCTGAACCGCCCACACCGCCAAACCTGCTGCGCCAAACAATGCCAGGTTGATGATCATCATCAAACCGACGCCTTGCCAGCTGTAGCGGGTATACAGGTTGCGTTCAACCCAGTCGTTAGGCGTGCCGTGACCGTACTTGGTCATGGTTTCCTTGTTTTTGCTTTCGGCGCGGTACAGCTCAGCACCCTGCCAAAACACTTTTTCAATACCGTGGGCTTGCGGGCTGTGCGGGTCTTCCAGCGTTTCGCATTTTGCGTGGTGCTTGCGGTGAATGGACACCCACTCTTTAGTGACCTGGCCCGTGCCCAGCCACAACCACAGGCGAAAGAAATGCGACGGCAGCGCGTGCAAGTCCATGGCACGATGCGCCTGGTGGCGGTGCAAATAAATCGTGACGCTGGCAATAGTGATGTGCGTTGTGATCAACGCGTACAAAACAATTTGCCACCAGCTTGCTGCCAGAAGGCCGTGAGCCAGCCAATCCAGGCCAGCATCAAACAACATCATATGAATCCTTAAAAGGGACTTTGCAGCTAAACGTCAGAGTGTCGTTTTGCAAACGTCGAAACAATCTCTGTATTCTAAGCTTTACCGCGGCTTCTTGCTAGCGGGAATCTTGTAAGGGCTACGAGTCAGAGAAAACCACAAGAGTTCAACTTCATCGGTTAAAAATACCGAACTCTCATCAAAATCCACTAAATTGCTGGCTTCTTTTGCCAAACTGCAGCAAAAAAACCATCGGTTTGGTGCCGGTTGGGCCATAACCTCAGGTAAGGCCCGCTGCACAGGGTTGGGGCATGTTCGACCCCTAGATGGGTCAAGATAGGGCCCACTTCAAGGGGGATGAAGTCATTATTGGCAGCTGAGAAGGCTTCGGCGATGGCTTCGTTTTCTTCGCGTAAAACACTGCAAGTGGCATAAACCAGCCGCCCACCAGGCTTTAAAAGCCGTGACGCGCTCTGCAAAATGGCGGTTTGCTTGGCCACCAGCTCTTCAATAGCTTTCGGGGTTTGACGCCACTTCAGGTCTGGGTTGCGGCGCAGCGTACCCAAGCCGGAGCAAGGTGAATCGACCAAAACCCGGTCAATTTTGCCTGCCAGACGCTTGATGCGGTCATCACGCTCGTGGGCGATGGCTACCGGGTGAACATTCGACAAGCCACTACGCGCCAGGCGGGGCTTTAGCGCAGCCAGGCGATGCCCCGACGTGTCAAAAGCATACAACCGCCCGGTACTGCGCATGGTTGCGCCAAGGGCCAAAGTTTTTCCGCCCGCACCGGCGCAAAAGTCCACCACCATTTCGCCGCGCTTGGCATCAACGAGTAAAGCCAGCAATTGAGAGCCTTCGTCCTGCACTTCAATCGCGCCGCGGGTAAATGCGTCGAGCTTGCCCAACTGCGATTTATCGGCCAGCCGCAAACCCCAAGGCGAATACGGCGTTGCAGTCGTTTTCAGACCCGCTTTGCTGAGCTCTTTTTGAATGTCAGCGCGTTTGTCTTTTAGCGTGTTGACACCCAGGTCAAGGCCCGCCGGGGCATTCAAGCTTTCAACCAGTGGCCAAAAGTCATTACCAAGCTGGGTTTTAAGTGGCTCGACAAGCCAGTTCGGCAAGTTGTGACGGTGCAGCTCCATCAAGTCTTCAGGCTTGACCTGGTCACAGCGCTTGAGCCAGTCGATCTCCTGGTCAGTCAGTGCGGCCATCAAAAAATCACGGTCTGCGGCAAAGCCCAAAATTGCAAGCCTGCGTTCTGGCGCGCCATGACCGTGCTGGGCTAAATAGGTGTACAAGTTTTTTTTGCGCAGCACGCCGTATACGGTTTCAGCAAGCGTGGCGCGCTCACGCGGGCCGAGGCGAAACTCACGGAAATATTTCGACAACATCATGTCGGCGGGTTGGTCAAATTTAAGAACGTGCTTGAGAAGGTCAGAGCAGCTGTCGAGAAG
>JANMWH010000072.1:0-1526 GCA_031393945.1 Polaromonas sp.
GCAGGTCACAGTAAATGGGCGAATATTCAGCACCGCAAGGGGCGGCAGGACGAAAAACGCCAGCGCATTTGGACGCGGGTGATGCGCGAGATCATGGTGGCGGCCCGCCTGGGTGGTGGTGATGCAGCCACCAACCCGCGCTTGAGGTTGGCGATTGAAAAAGGCAAGTCGGCCAACATGCCGCTTGAAAACGTCAAGTACGGCATCGCCAAAGCCACCGGCAGCCTGGAAGGCGTGCAATACGAAGAAGTGCGCTACGAAGGCTACGGCATAGGCGGCGCGGCCATCATCATTGACTGCATGACCGACAACAAAACCCGCACCGTGGCTGAAGTGCGGCACGCCTTTTTAAAGCACGGCGGCAACATGGGCACTGAGGGCTCGGTGGCGTTTCAGTTCAAGCACTGCGGGCAATTGATTTTTGCGCCGGGCACTAGTGAAGACAAAGTGATGGAAATTGCATTGGAATCGGGCGCTGACGACGTGATTAGCCACGAAGACGGTGCAATTGAAGTACTGACCCCGTATACCGAGTTTGAGACCGTGAAAAACGCACTTGCAGCTGCGGGTTTGATGCCTGAGTTCGCCGAAGTCACGATGCGGGCTGACAACGCGATTGACATGGCGGGCGCGGACGCAGCAAAAATGCAAAAGCTGCTCGATGTGCTCGAAGATTTGGACGACACACAGGACGTGTTTCACAACGCGGCAATCTCAGAATGAAAGTACTCGTCGTAGGCGGCGGTGGCCGCGAACATGCGTTGGCCTGGAAGCTGGCGCAATCGCCCAAAGTGCAAGCCGTGTACGTTGCGCCAGGCAATGGCGGCACTGCGCTGGACAAGCACCTGCAGAATGTCAATATCACTGACGTGCAAGAGCTGCGGGCGTGGGCAGCTCTTGAAAAAATAGCAATCACAGTGGTGGGGCCTGAGCAACCGCTGGCCGCAGGCATTGTTGACGAGTTTCGCGCGCACGGCCTCAAGGTGTTTGGCCCGACCAAAGCGGCTGCGCAGCTTGAAAGCAGCAAGGCGTTTTCAAAAGCCTTCATGAAGCGCCACGGCATACCGACTGCAGAGTACGAAACCTTCACCGATGCCGTGGCTGCCCACGCCTATGTCGACGAAAAAGGCGCGCCGATTGTGGTCAAGGCCGACGGCCTGGCTGCGGGCAAGGGCGTAGTTGTGGCGATGACTTTGTATGACGCGCACGAGGCGATCGAGTTCATGTTGGGGACAGGTGCTGGCGCGGACCCTAGTTTCAACCCGCTTGGCGTAACCCACAATGAAGGTGGTGCAAGGGTAGTCATTGAAGAGTTTTTGCAAGGCGAAGAAGCCAGTTTCATTGTGATGTGCGACGGCAAAAACGTGGCAGTGATGGCCACCAGCCAGGACCACAAGCGCTTGCTGGACGCCGACCAAGGCCCCAACACCGGCGGCATGGGCGCGTATTCACCCGCACCTGTCGTTACGCCGGACGTACACGCTAGAGCCATGCGCGAGATCATCATGCCCACTATCAAGGGCATG
>JANMWH010000451.1:0-1786 GCA_031393945.1 Polaromonas sp.
CAGCGGGTGGTTGATCAGGTGAACGTTTGACATACGAATTTCCCTTTTTTATAAACTTAACGGCGGCCGCCAAACAAGCTGCCCAGCACGCCGCGAATAATTTGCCGGCCCACCGTTGAACCCATGGTGCGCACTGCCGACCTGGCCATGCTTTGGGCCAGACCGTCGTGCACGCCGCCACGTGGGCCGGTGGTGCCAAACAGCACGTCTTTGAGCCCGCCCATCATGCCGCCAGATTCAGTTTGGCCTGCAGCGCCGCTGTTGGGTGCGCTTTGCGCCGTAGCAGTGCTAGTCGCCGCACGGGTTTGCAGTTTTTCATATGCAGATTCGCGGTCAACGGCTTTCTCGTACACGCCTGCAACGAGGGAATTTGCCAGTAATGCCTTGCGCTGTTCAGGCGTAATCGGCCCAATCTGGCTGCCTGGTGGCAATACGTATACGCGCTCGGTTTCAGTCGGCCTGCCTTTTGAATCCAGCAGGCTGATGAGTGCTTCGCCAACAGCCAATTCAGTGATTGCAGTTTCAATGTCCAGGCCGGACTTTTGCCGCATGGTTTGCGCGGTGGCTTTGACGGCTTTTTGGTCACGCGGCGTGAAAGCGCGCAGTGCGTGCTGCACGCGGTTGCCGAGCTGGGCCAACACAGAGTCAGGAATGTCAAGCGGGTTTTGCGTCACAAAATACACGCCCACGCCTTTAGAACGCACCAGCCGCACGACCAGCTCAATTCGCTCGACCAGCACCTTGGGCGCTTCATTGAACAGCAAGTGCGCCTCGTCAAAAAAGAACACCAGTTTGGGTTGCTCCAGGTCGCCGACTTCGGGCAATTGTTCAAACAGCTCAGACAACATCCACAGCAAAAATGTGGCGTACAGGCGGGGTGAGTTCAGCAGCTTGTCGGCAGCCAGAATATTGATGATTCCCTTGCCGTCCACCGTCTGCATGAAGTCGCTGATATTCAGCATCGGCTCCCCAAAAAACTTGTCTGCGCCCTGGCTTTCAATTTGCAGCAGGCCGCGCTGAATGGCGCCTACGCTGGCCGCGCTGACATTGCCATATTGCGTGGTGAACTGGCTGCCGTTGTCGCCGACGTACTGCAGCATGGCGCGCAGGTCTTTCAGGTCCAGCAGCAGCATGGCGTTGTCGTCAGCAATTTTGAAAACAATGTTCAGCACGCCCGAGTGGGTTTCGTTTAAGTTCAGCATGCGGCCCAGCAGCAGCGGGCCCATGTCTGAAATGGTGGCGCGCACCGGGTGGCCTTGCTCGCCAAATACGTCCCACAGCGTGGCGGGGCACGCGGCGGAAGTTGGGGTGTCAATGCCGCGCTCTTTCAAAATACCCGCCATTTTTTCGCCGATTTTCCCGGCCTGGCTGATGCCGGTCAGGTCGCCCTTCACATCGGCCATAAACACGGGCACGCCGATTTTGGAGAAGTTCTCGGCCAGCGTTTGCAGCGTGACGGTTTTACCGGTACCGGTAGCGCCAGTAATCAAGCCATGGCGGTTGGCTAGCGCGGGCAGCAGCCCACAGGTGGTGGCGGCGTTTTTGGCAATTAAAAGCGGTTCAGCCATGGGGGCAAGCTCCTGGAAAAGTAAAATGCAGCAAGTAGAGTAAATCAAAACACAAGCAAATTTCAAGGATCACCGTGGCAGGTCACAGTAAATGGGCGAATATTCAGCACCGCAAGGGGCGGCAGGACGAAAAACGCCAGCGCATTTGGACGCGGGTGATGCGCGAGATCATGGTGGCGGCCCGCCTGGGTGGTGGTGATGCAGCCACCAACCCGCGC
>JANMWH010000051.1:0-2648 GCA_031393945.1 Polaromonas sp.
AGCGAAAACGTCAGAAGCGTTTCCGCGTTCTGCCCCGCGTTCACGGCTGGCGGGCGCTTTCTGTAGCCTCGTCTTGCTAGCGTTTGCCAGTACGGCGCAAGCCCAAGTCACCGGCGCGGGGTCTACCTTGGTGCGAGACCTCATGTTAGGGTGGGCTACGCAGTTTGGGCCGGCTTCTGGCGGCGTTAACTATGAAGCGCAAGGCTCTTCTGCAGGGGTGTCTCGCGCAACTGAGCAAAGCATCGATTTTGGTGTCAGTGATGTCGCACTGACGGCGGTTGCCCTGCGCCAAGCGGGTTTGCGTCAAATACCGTTAGCGGGCGCAGCAGTGGCCGTGATTGTGAACCTGCCTGAACTGAGTGGAAAAACGATCAAGCTCAATGGCGACGTTTTGGCTGAAATTTACCAAGGCACCATCACGCAGTGGAATCACGCGCAAATCGTGGGCGCCAACCGGGGCCTTAGCTTGCCGAACCGGGCCATCGTGCCGATTTGGCGGGCAGATGGTTCAGGCCAGTCGCACGTGTTTTCAACTTATCTTTCACGCGGCAATGCAAAGTGGCGCCGGGTAGTTGGCCCCACCAATAATTTGAGTTTGACAGCCGGCCGCAGCGCAAAAGGTGGCCAGGCGTTGCTGGACTTGGTTAAAACAACGCCCGGAGCAGTCGGTTATGAGTCACTGGGCGCTGCACAAAAAGCAGGCTTATCGATTGCTGAACTCCTCAACAGTTCCGGCAAAAGTATTGCGCCCAACGCCGCATCTATCGGCGAAGCACTGGAACGGGCGCAGTGGGTAAAAGACGCGAATGCGGCGGATCTTGACGGTTCTGCCGGGCTGGGCGCTTACCCATTGACGGTAGTGCCGTATGCGCTGGTTCCTGTTACCCCGAAAAAGGGCCGCACCAGTGCGCTGCCGTTTATTCAGTCTGCTGTGGCTCAGGGTGATGCGCAGGTCAAGCTCGGTGGATTTTTTCCGTTACCTGCGGTGGCCAAAGCGCTGGCTTCTGCTGCACGCTGAGCGCTGCTGGCCCACACTGCATTTCGTTAAGCGGCTCTGGGCTCAAGGAAGGCAGCTAGCGCGCCAGCATACCGCTCAGTTACGCCTTGGTGGTTCGATGAAAACGCCGCTGCAGCCAGGCTGGCACTTGCTAGTGCTGGTTCATCAGCTACTAATTGAAGAGCAAACGCAACAGCGCCGCTGATGTCGGCGCAACTGAAAGCAGCACCGCTTTCAACGGCCAACTGCGCAGCTTCAGCAAAATTAAAGGTATGGGGGCCCATCACTACTGGGCAACCCGCAGCTGCTGCTTCAATCAAGTTTTGACCACCGAGCTTTTCAAAACTACCGCCCAGCAGCGCCACATCAGCCAGGCAATAGTAAAGCGCCATTTCGCCGAGCGAATCGCCCAGCCATACATCGGCCTGCAACGCATCAGCACTCTGTGCGGGGCTGCCTGGCCAGCTTGAACGGCGCGACACCGACAACCCGGATTGCGCAGCCAACGCCGCCACTTCATCAAAACGCTGCGGATGGCGAGGCACGATGAGCCACTTCGGTACTATTGAATTAATAGCTGCTCGCGCCCGTATTTGTTGGGCAAAGAGCTTTATTTGCTCTAAAAAAAGGGCTTCTTCGCCTTCCCGCGAGCTGGCCAACATGACCACCGGCTGACGCATTTGCTGCGGCCACGATTCTCGCCACGTCTTGCCCAACGCCTGCTGAACGGGGTCGGGCTGGGCATCAAATTTAAGGTTTCCAAACACACCGGCAACATGCGCACCTAATTGCCGGTAACGCGCGGCGTCGCTCTCGGTCTGCGCGTACACCGCCGTCAACGCGCCGTAGGCTGGGCGGGCCAGTGGCGATAGGCGCAAGGCTTGCTGCAATGACTTTTCAGACAACCTGCCATTGACCAGCACCAGCGGCGTGCCGCGTGCATGCGCGCTTGCAACCAGGCAGGGCCAGACCTCGGTTTCCATCAGCAAGCCCAAGCGCGGCTTGAAGTGTTCAAAAAAATGCTCCACCACTGCATGGGTGTCCCAGGGTTGCCACACCTGCACATCGCCGGGCTGCAACAGCGCCCTGCCCTCGGCACGGCCCGTAGCGGTGCCGTGCGTTAGCAACACGCGCAAGCCGGGGTCACGCGCCCGCAGCGCTTTTAGCAAGATGGCAGCAGCACGCGTTTCGCCCAGCGACACCGCGTGCAGCCACACCAGGTTTGAAGTGGTTTCGCGCAGCTGCGTGTACTGCCCGAAGCGTTCATCAATTGCCTCGGCATAACCAGGCTCTTGAACGGCTCGCCGCGCCATTTTTCGGCGGAGCAGCGGCTGGGCCAGGCGCATCGCGGCCGAATATAAAGCAAGCACAAAGCCGCTCATGGCAAAGCACTTTCAGATTGCAGCCAAGCCTGCCACACCGCATCTACAAACGGGTACGGTTGGGCAAACACGCTGACCTGTTGGCTGCAACCCAGCGGCCCGGTCCGCCAGGCAGTGTCAAAGTTATAAATTTGCACATGCGGCAAACCCAGCGCCACTGCAATGTGGCTAACTCCGCTGTCGACACCCATCGCGCCTGTGCAGCGGCCAAGTGCGTGGGCCAAAGCGTCGAGGGCAAGTAAAGGCAAAACGGTGCAGTTGCTGCCCAG